>CAIKID010000144.1 GCA_903827345.1 uncultured Actinomycetes bacterium
GGCCTTAAATCCCAAGTCATAATCGGATTTATCTAGACGCGCGCTCAATTCACGTAAAGGTCCAAAACCAGCAGCGAGCAGGACATGCTCATTTGCAATGAGTTGTAACGCACCTACCGGCGTCTTTGCGGTTGCGGTGAGGAGCATTTGAGAAGAGTAATTCAACTTCTGTGGAATTAAAAGATCTAAGACTGGTCAACGATCTCGCAACATCTCAGCGACCAAGAATGCCAATTCGAGAGATTGGGTGTGATTCAAGCGTGGGTCGCAAGCGGTCTCATAGCGATTGGCAAGATCTGATTCAGATATCTGTTCGCCTCCTCCAACACATTCGGTGACATCGTCGCCCGTGAGCTCAATGTGAATTCCGCCAGGATGTGTACCAAGCGCCTTGTGAACTTCAAAGAAGCCACGGACCTCATCGAGAACGTCATCAAAACGTCGGGTCTTGTAGCCACTTGGAGCCTCATAGGTGTTGCCATGCATCGGATCGCAAACCCAAAGAATATGGGCACCCGATTTATTTACTGCATCAACTAACGCGGGCAGTTTTTCGCGTACCAACCCAGCACCCATGCGAGTGATAAAGGTCAAACGTCCCGGTTCGTTCGTAGGGTTCAGAATTCTAATCATGGTCAGAGCATCTTCAGGGGTCGACTTCGGTCCGAGTTTGACTCCGATTGGGTTGTGAATCTTAGAGGCGAAATCTAGATGCGCTCCATCTAATTGGCGGGTGCGCTCCCCGATCCAGACCATATGGCCTGATACATCGTAAGCATTGCCGGTACGAGAGTCGATGCGGGTGAGCGCCTTCTCGTATTCCAAAATCAGCGCTTCATGGCTGGAGTAAAAGTCCACTTTCTTGAAGCTCTCTGGATCAACACCAGCAGAGGTCATAAAGTTAAGTGCACGCCCGATCTCATTCGCCATCTGTTCATAGCGTTGGCCGTAGCGGGGATCGTTAGCAAAGCCCTTGTTCCACTCGTGTACCTGGCGCAGATCTGCAAAACCACCTTGAGTAAACGCGCGAACCAAATTGAGGGTTGCCGCCGAAGTGTTGTACACCTGAACCAGTCGCTGCGGGTTGGGCTGACGTGATTCTTCGGTGAATTCAATGTCATTAACCGCATCTCCGCGGTAAGCCGGAAGAGTTACTCCATCGCGGGTTTCTAAATCGTTACTGCGTGGCTTAGCGAATTGCCCAGCCATGCGGCCCACCTTGATGACGGGTAGCGATGAGGCATATTGCAAAACAGCGGCCATCTGCAGAATTGTTTTAATGCGATTGCGAATTGAATCCGCAGTCGCCGAAGCGAATGTCTCGGCACAATCTCCACCTTGTAACCAGAAAGCACGACCAGCTTGCGCATCAGCAACCTTAGCTTTGAGGTTGTCACACTCACCGGCGAAGACCAGTGGCGGCAACTTCTTGAGTTCGGCAACGGCTTCGGCAACGGCAGCCCCGTCCGGGCCACCTGGCCATTGCGGTTGTTGGGCCGCAACGAGTCCAGGGGTAAACAAAGTATCGAGGTTTGTCATGAGGGAAGCCTAGGGAGTTTAGAAGTCAACGCGACGACTAATTATCCGAAGAAGACCTCGGATTCTGCGTAGCGCGATGGATCGACGAGTTTGA
>CAIKID010000145.1 GCA_903827345.1 uncultured Actinomycetes bacterium
CTGAAGGCGTGATGCTCGCTCAACAGAAAAAATGTTTCCATTTTTTCTGTTGAGCATGTTGTGGAGGTGCCGGGACTCGAACCCGGGTCCTTTAGCATTGACACAGAGCTTCTACGAGCGTAGTCCGCTAAACGTATTCTCAGTCCTGACTCTCACGCGAACATGTAGTCAACGAACTCATTTGCAGTTAGTTTCCCCGGATGCACCCGCAACATTGCATCAAGGTAAGCCCTCTAGCGACGCTAGGCTCCGAGTCGAAGGCTCACTCGGTCTAACGGATTTCTATCGCTTATGCAGCGAGTGAGAAATCAGCGGCAGTTGTACTGGCGCTTATAGTTTTGCCAGGGTTATTGGTTAACGAGATCATCCCGGCTTCCTCGGCTCGCTTCCTCTGCCCCAACATCTAAAGTCGAGACCGTTCACCCCCAGGGGTTAGGTTGCGCCCTAAGTGTAGGTCAGCGACTCCAATTTTCGGAAATTGCGCACCTGCAAAGCCGAGGCCTCGCGCTTGTATCTCACACCTTCGCCTCTTAGAAAATCTCAACTCCGAGGCCTCGCGCTTGTATCTCGCACCTTCGCCTCTTAGAAAATCTCAACTCCGAGACCTCGCGCTGGCATTTCGCACCTTCGCCTCTTAGAAAATCTCAACTCCGAGGCGTCGCGCTGGTATTTCCCTTAACTCTGATTCTTACCCGAAGTCCTTCGCGAAAGCGCACGAGTCATCTCGCGGTTAGCTTCCTTCTCTTTCAGATCATTCCGCTTGTCATAAGCCTTCTTGCCCTTGCCGAGTGCCAATTCAACCTTGGCTTTGCCATCCTTAAAATAAAGTGAAAGCGGGACCAGGGTAAGTCCGCCTTGCTTGATGATTCCAGCGATCTTGTCGATCTCCTTCTTGTGCATCAGCAGTTTTCTGTCGCGCCGCGGGGTGTGGTTATTCCACGTTCCCTCGGTGTACTCAGGAATATGGACGTTGCTCAACCACAGTTCACCATGATTCATCATGGCAAATCCATCGATGATGGAGGCTCGGCCGGCCCGAAGCGACTTAACCTCCGTTCCAGTAAGCATGATGCCGCACTCCCAGACATCCTCGATGAAATAGTCGTGGCGAGCACTCTTATTCTGCGCAATCAGCTTGCGCCCTATCTCTTTAACCATTTCATCACCTGCCTTCTTAGAATCTAGGAATTGGAACTTCAGGCGCAATCGTACCGTGAGGATCGGAGGGGGAATCATGCCCGACGCAGCGAGAGAAGGTTGATAATTTGCGAAGGGAAGAGAGCTTCATGCCCGACGCAGCGAGAGAAGGTTGATAATTTGCGAAGGGAGATGCTTGCCAACTTCTAATGAAGTTGAATCACTACTTCTTCACGGCCGGCTTTCCCGAATCCAGCGCTACCAATCCTGCAAGAATAGAAACGGCCTGCGCAATTTCATGACTCTCGCTGACCTTCAGATCGGGCGTAATGCCAACTTGATCGATCGCGCGCCCCGAGGGCAGGTGATATTGGCCAACGGTAATCTCTAGTTGGGAACCATCACTCAGCTCACTGATCTCTTGAACGGTACCTTTTCCATAACTTTGATCGCCAATGATGACTGCCCGATTTCGATCTTGGAGAGCACCCGCAATTATTTCAGATGAACTAGCCGTGGCGCCGTTAATCAATACCACCATCGGCGCAGTCTCTGGAAATGTATTGGTCGAACTCATTTCCTGAGGCGAACCACCCTTGCGGTCATACGAAACGATTGGACCGGGACTCAAAAATTCCGAAGCAAGATCCACGGCGACATTGAGAACGCCACCGGGGTTATCTCGCAAATCTAATATAACTCCCCGCGAGTGCGGGTATTTAGCAAGTGCCGTTGCAACATCCTGTGCGGCGTGCTGCGAGATTGCCGAAACTTGAATGTACAACGTGTTAGTAGCAATTTGAGAAGCCAATACATCCCCCGTTAAGACCGCCTCACGCACAATGTTTAGGGAGATTTGCGCACCGTTGTGCAGTAGCCCGAGAGTCACTTGGGTACTAGCACTTCCACGCAGTGTCGCTATCGCATCGGCAACAGTTACATTAGAAACATCGACCCCATCAACAGAGAGAAGCTGGTCTGATACTTTGATGCCTGCAAGCGATGCCGGTGATTTTGGCTGCACTCCAGAAATCTCTAATGTATTAAGTGAAGTTCTTCGCAACCAGATTCCGATTCCGGAGTACCGCCCCTGCAAGATCTGATCAAAGGCTGTGGCGGTAGCTGGGGGGAAATAATTCGACCATCTATCTTTTGTTGCCTTTAATACGGCTTGGATGGCTGCCCGCTGCAGAAGAATCTCGGTCGGGGAATGGGGATCTCCGCTTGAGACTCGTGCAATGGCTTGATCCACTAGCGATATCGGATGCTGATTTTCACTCACTAAATAGCCGATAGAAAATGAGCTGCCCCCGAGTAGCACAATCACCGCTAGTAGGATGCCGAAACGGCTTTGCTTAAGCTTGGCTGAAATTTTCTTTATGGGGAGAGAGCGCGCTCCGCTGTTATTCGCCGAGTCATAACTTGCCGAGCTATTACTTTGCGAAGCTTCTCCGCCATCTGAATCGAAAGATAAACCATCTTCTCCGCTGGAGGATTTGCGAGGCATATATAGCGCTTAGTCGGAGATCAGACTTTTAGGTATTTGCGTAGGGTGAGTACCGAGGCCACCGCAGATACGAATAATCCAACTCCCAGCAGTGTTGAAGAGGCAACCCAGACATCACTCCACCCAAAGAAACGTGTGAAGGAGAGAAGGGGAACCACCTTTGCATCGACGAGGCTTTTGAACCCTGCCAGCAATCCTGTGGAAACCGCCCATCCCAAGAGAGCTGATATCAAACCTTCAAGAAGAAATGGCAGTTGAATAGAGAATGAAGATGCTCCTACGAGGCGCATCACACCCGTCTCTCGCCGCCTGCTAAATGCAGCAAGGCGTAAAGTATTACTGATCAGCAGCGCTGCGGTCAGCACACTTACAATTCCAATGAGTAGCGCACCATCACGAAGTACCCCGAGCAACTTGAAAAACTTATCAAGTATCTGCCTCTGGTCCTGGACCGTATCAACGCCTGGGCGCCCAGCAAATGCACTCTGGATGACATTGAACTGAGTCGGATCTTTCAACTTAACTCTAAAACTCTCGGGCAACTGATCAGGCGTTACATTCTGCGAAATTGCCGAT
Source organism: uncultured Actinomycetes bacterium (assembly GCA_903827345.1). Taxonomy (GTDB): domain Bacteria; phylum Actinomycetota; class Actinomycetes; order Nanopelagicales; family Nanopelagicaceae; genus PALSA-747. The sequence goes on from CAIKID010000145.1 coordinate 3,221, forward strand.
CCCTTGAATTGCTCTTGGAAATGTTGATAAGCCTGCGCCTGTGATTCGTAATAAACATTTTGCACGACGGGTAATGATTGAAGATCGCTCTGAATCGAATTGCGCTGCGCAGAGGTGATTGGCCCACCCGAACACGATGCCGATTGCGAAAGGGATCCGCAGAGGAACACTGAAACCTCAATTTTGTTATACCAATAATCTTTCATAACTCGAACCTGCGAGTTAGCGAGAAGACCAACACCAAGCAATGTCAATGAGATTGCAACGGTGATGACGACAGCGAAGGTCATAGTGAGATTTCTCCGTAGTCCGATACGGACCTCGCTAAATACAAAACCTGCGCGCATCTTTACCTCTCCCCTGCATTGTTGAACTTCTTTGCCTCATTGAATCGCACTGCAAAAATCTTCTTCATTGAATCAGCCCGTATATCCGTAAACACCGCGAACCTGATCGCGAATGACGTGGCCGTTCTCAAGTTCAATAACCCGCTTACGCATCTGATCGACAATGCCAGCATCGTGAGTCGCCATAACAACGGTCGTTCCATCGCGATTAATTCGGTCGAGCAACTTCATGATTCCCACGCTAGTTGCAGGATCCAGATTTCCGGTTGGCTCATCGGCGATCAAGATCATGGGACGACTAACGTAGGCACGGGCGATTGCGACTCGTTGCTGCTCTCCGCCAGAGAGCTCGCTTGGCTTACGTTCGCCCTTCTCTTCTAGGCCAACCATCTCAAGCACCTCTGGCACTTCGCGGTTGATCTCCTTTTGGGAGTACCCAAGAACGTGGAGCGTAAAAGCTACGTTTTCCACTACGGTCTTATTAGGCAAGAGACGAAAATCTTGAAAGACGGTACCTACTTGGCGGCGCAGCTCGGGAACCTTGTGCGGCGCGAGAGTGCCCAACTCTTTGCCCGCAACGATGATGTTTCCGCTCGTCGGTTGGTCTTCGCGAAGCACCAAGCGAAGGAAGGTTGATTTACCTGAACCTGATAAGCCCACTAAGAAGACGAACTCCCCTTTGAGGATTTCCAGATCCACCCGGTCGAGCGCCGCTCGATCCTGCTTTGGGTAAATCTTGGTGACGTTCTCAAATTTGATCACTAAAGACTCCTGGAGTGTGGACGCTAGGGCGAGGGTACTCCGCCAGTTTAGTTTGGAAGCGAGCCCAACTTAGGGAGATTGGACTCAGATCGGCTGTGAAAAAGTACATAAAGTCGGGCAAATGGGGCGCTAGAACTCTTCCGATTGCGGCGGGAAAAGGCCAATGTCTCATCAAGTGATCGGGATTGAAGGTAGCGGAATTTACGGGAGCTAGCGGAATTTACGGGAGCTAGCGGAATTTGGTTATCCCTTACTGCCGCTCATCCTCCAACGAATTCCAGCTTCAATAAATCCATCGAGATCACCATCGAGAACCCCAGCGGGATTACCCACCTCATAATCGGTGCGCAGATCCTTCACCATTTGATACGGGGCCAAGACATAAGAGCGCATCTGATTACCCCAAGAGCCGGAGTTATCGCCTTTGAGGGCATCCATCCGAGCGCGTTCCTCTTGGCGACGGCGTGCCAACAACTTCGACTGCAATACCGCCATTGCCGTCGCCTTATTCTGAATCTGCGAGCGTTCGTTCTGGCATGAGACGACGATGCCGGTTGGAAGGTGCGTGATTCGGACAGCCGAGTCGGTGGTGTTTACACCTTGCCCGCCGGGACCCGATGAGCGATAAACATCTACACGTACCTCTTTCTCATCAATTTCAACGTGATCTGATTGTTCGACGACGGGAACCACTTCAACTCCTGCAAAGGAGGTGTGGCGACGGCTCTGTGAATCAAAGGGAGAGATACGTACCAAGCGATGAGTTCCCTGTTCGACGGAGAGCTTCCCATAGGCATAGGGGGCGCTGATTCGAAATGTTGTTGACTTGATGCCGGCCTCTTCAGCGTAAGAAGTTTCCAAGATATCAACCTTGTATTCGTTGCGCTCGCAATATCGGAAATACATGCGGCTGAGCATCTCGGCCCAGTCGGCAGCTTCCACACCTCCCGCTTCGGAGCGAATCGTCATCAACGCATCGCGCTCGTCATACTGTCCACTCAGCAGAGTCTGAACTTCCAACTCGCCGATAGAGCGCGTCACGGCATCGAGCTCTAACCCAGCATCGAGCAGCGCCTTCTGGTCATTATCTTCCGCAGCTAATTCCAGCAGTACAGGTACATCCTCGAGGCGTCGACGAATGGTGGTGATTCGATTGAGGGTGGCTTGGACTCTCGAAAGTTTGCTGGTGACGACTTGGGCCTTTTCGGGGTCATCCCAGAGATCCGCTGCGCTCGCCTCAGCTTCTAGCGTGATTGCATCCGCCTTCAACTTAGGAAGGTCCAGCACCTTTTCAATACTTACCAGGGTGGCGTCGAGTTGCTTCACCTCTTGCAAATACTCCCGCGCAGCCATGGCTCAAGAGTAATGGTTCTGGGTGGGGCTGCTTATCCCCTAACGCCACCTATTATCGACGTTGCCCCAACGGTAGCGGTTATTGTCGTGAAATTTCGGCCGATTCCCAGCGGCAACTGCAGCAATATGGGAATTTGAGCGGTGATAGTTCCAGTTACTTCATCGCCAATGCAACTCCATCCTGTAATAGCGATGGGCTTTCCGCGTAACGAAGAGCTAGCGATCTCATCTTGGAAGCCACTCTGCGCTGCGGGACACTCGATGGGAATGCGAAATTGAGTGACATCTGATCCCGATGTATCCATGAGAATGTTTCCGGAGTAATAGCGTGAAAGCGATAGTTGATGGGCCGCTCGGGTAATAGCGACCTCTCCTATCTCCACAAGCTGACGCTTTGCCAGAAAATTGTCAGAGATATCCACGATGGCGAGAGATGCTGTCAGCAGGAGGAGAAATAGCGCGAAGACCAAAATAGCTAAGCTCCCGGTTTCATCACCGAGATTCTGCTTAAATTTCGCAACCAGCGATCGCGTGGCTGATCGCCGAGATGAAAAAATCGACGTTGGCGAGATACTCGTGGTCTGTGATTTCATCGCCATGCGTCAACTATTTGAACATCGCTGGCAGAAAATTGCACTTCTGGTGCAGTGATGAAGCGAAATATCCCAGAAAATCTTTGGCGAATACTAATAAGTGATGCGGTGACCTTTACTCTGGAGTCTGGGGTAAGGCAGGGCGTGGCTGAACATTCGACGCTCAGAGTTGGTATCTCCACTATTCCATCGGGCTGCAAGACTCGCTTTTCAAAGAGGTTCACGATGCTCTGCAGCCTCGCATATTCATAACTCTCATTTGGGCTAGTTATAAAAGCGCGAGCACTCTGGCGTGCCAAATTGTGGAGATCGCTATTGATCGTTGAGTTCTGGTGCACAACTCCCAAATAAATAACTATCGGGATCATCAATGGGAGCGCCAATACAACGAACTCGATAATTGCGCTTCCGGAATCCTCTCGAATGGCATCCTTAAAACAGGGCAAGCGCCTGCGAGTTCCACTCACTCCGGTTTTGTTCACTCTTCTTTTACTCTTGCACCGCGACGCCGGTTGATATGAAAGTTTCCCCCTTGGGCAGCAGAGGCGTCACCGCAGGAGTGTGCACCTCGCGTTGCCCCACCAAGATGGAGCCACCGCCGGGAAGAGGGAGTGCTATCGGAGGTGCGCCCGACAGAGAGTTTCCCAGAGCGCCTATAGATAAATTTAACGTCGGCGAGTTCGCGCCCATCGCCTCATATGCAATAGCTCCCTGTGTTGTCTGGCCAATAATATTCTTTGCATAAACCGAAATCCCGACTTGCGCTACCGTAAGAAAGAGAATCATCAAAGGAATCAAGGTCAGGGCGCTCTCAAGATTTCCTCGATCGCTCTTCAACTTCCGCAAAGCTCGGCTCATTGCGCGGCTCATTGCGCGGCTCATTGCTGGGCTCATTGCTCGGCTCATTGCTGGGCTCATTGCGCGGTATTCAGATTGCCTGACCGTTAGCCAGTTCATCGGATCCCGTTCATCGAATCGAGAGAGTTGCGCAATATCGCATCGATCCGAGGTGCGGCCAGAGTCCAGATCCCCGTGACCAGACCTGTAGTCATGAGGACTACGAGGACCCACCCAGGGACATCTCCGCGTTCGCTGCGCA
>CAIKID010000146.1 GCA_903827345.1 uncultured Actinomycetes bacterium
GTATGAAAGTTCCACATTTCAGCGTGATAATGCCAGAGCGAACGAATCGGCCCGGGTATAAAGTTAAAGAAGCCATGTGGTTGCGTATTGGCCCAAGCCCGATCGTAACCAGATGTGTTGAAAAACCAGCCGACCCAGCTTGCGATGTAAACACCAACTGGAATGATGATGTACTGCAAGATCCGCTTCAACACTTTCTCGCGAATGGCAGCCCTTATTGGATTATCAATTTCCAGTGCTCGGTTCTGACGATAATCGACATAAAGTGTAAAGAGAAGGTATGCAACTAGATAATAAATGCCGCTCCATTTAGTTGCTGCGGCAAAGCCTAGTGAAATACCTGCAGCAAAGTGTTGACTGCGCAGAAGAAAGAGAAATCCTAAAAGAGTAAAGAACATCAAGAATATATCGAGCAGAGCAGTTCGAGAGAGCACTAAGTGCATTCCGTCCGCGCTCATGAATATGCCAGCGCTTAAGGAAAGGAAGTAGTTGTTAAAAAGGCGCTTAGCAATATAGAAAATCATTATGATGGAAGCGGTCCCAACGAGAGCTGCGCTGATGCGCCAACCGAACTCGTGATAGCCAAATATTTTTATCCCAAGTGCAATCATCCATTTACCAGCAGGAGGGTGGACGATGTATTGCGCCGCGGCTGTCTTGGGATCAAGTTCGACTCCGTGGTGGAGTAATGAGTTGGCATTTTGAGCGTAGTAAAGCTCATCGAAGACGAAGCCCTTAGGCGAGCTCAGATGCCAGAGACGAAAGATCAGCGCGAAGATCGCCAGTCCAGCCACGCTTAGGCGTTCCTGCAGGCGTCCCTCAACTGGCGTGGGGATTGTCATGGGGTAAGAGTAAAGCCTGCGAGAATTGGTTCATGCTGATCCTTGCTTGTGGCCCCCTGGGCAACCCTGGGGATACCTCCGATCGCCTGAAGAGCGCCCTTGCGGCGGCGCCGTATATCGCCGCCGAGGACTCTCGGAAACTTAGCCGCCTGACCGGTGACCTGGGGATCCGATATACCGGGAAGGTCATTTCCTATTTCGAAGGCAATGAGAGCGAACGGATTGAACAGCTCACCGAGATTCTCACCTCTGGCAACGACCTCCTAGTTATCACCGATGCGGGAGCGCCGGGAATTAGTGACCCGGGCTACCGACTGATTCGGGTGGCGATTGACCACGGGATTCCGATCCAGGTACTCCCCGGGCCGAGTGCGGTCACCACTGCCCTCTTACTTTCTGGGCTAGCCACCGACCGCTTCTGCTTCGAGGGATTCTCGCCACGCACATCTGGTACTCGCAAAAGTTGGTATGAAAAGTTGATCACAGAAGAGCGCACGATCATCTTCTTTGAAGCGCCACACCGCCTGCAGGAATCTCTTGAAGATGCCCTCGCGGTGCTGGGTCCGAATCGCCGCGCCGCGATCTGTCGCGAGATGACCAAGACCTACGAAGAGACGGTGCGCGGAACTATCGCAGAACTTCTGTCGTGGAGTACCGATCGCGAAATATTGGGTGAGCTCACCATCGTCCTCGAAGGTTTTGATGCCGGAACCATTACATATACCGCAGCCGATTTAGTGGAGCTGGTCTTGGCTCGCGAAGGGGCTGGAGAGACGCGCAAGGATGCGATTGCCGCGCTCGCAAAAGAGTTGAACCTGCCTAAACGCCTGGTCTTTGATGCCATGGTGGGAAGCAAAGCCTCGGGTCGATAAGATCGTCCAATGAGCGCCGAATCCAAATCTTTTTACCTCACGACGCCGATTTACTATGTCAACGATGCCCCTCACATCGGCCACGCGTACACGACTGTCGCCGGCGATGTGCTTACGCGTTGGCACCGTCAACGTGGTGAGTCAGTCTGGTTCCTCACTGGAACTGATGAGCACGGTCAGAAAGTTCTCAATACCGCGAAGGCAAATAACGTCGAACCCCAAGAGTGGTGTGACAAGCTTGTAGAAGGTGCGTGGAAGCCGGTCTGGGAATCGCTCAATATTGCCAATGATGATTTCATCCGTACAACAGAGCTCCGTCACATGGAACGCGTACAGCGCTTTCTCTCTGGGCTCAAGGATCAAGGCCATATCTACGCCGGCAAGTATGAAGGTCCATATTGCATTGGGTGCGAAGAATTTAAACTGCCAGGGGATCTTCTCCCTGGAGGACTCTGCCCTACTCACTCAACACCGTGCGAAATTCTGAGCGAAGAGAACTGGTTCTTTAGGCTTTCCGCCTTTGTACCCGCCTTACTGGAACGCTACAAAACAGATCCCGCAACGTGTGAGCCAACATCTGCGCGTAATGAAGTTATCTCATTCCTCGAAGGCGAAGTTCAAGACCTTTCGATTTCGCGATCCACCTTTGATTGGGGAATTCCCGTTCCGTGGGATACCAAGCAAGTTATTTATGTCTGGTTCGACGCGCTCCTCAACTATGCAACAGCAGTTGGCTTGGGCGATGCGGCCGGTACCGCTGGAGCCGAGAAGTTTGCACAGACCTGGCCCGCCGATGTGCACTTAGTAGGAAAAGATATCTTACGATTCCACTCCGTCATCTGGCCCGCAATGCTGATGGCTGCTGGATTGCCGTTGCCTAAAAAAGTATTCGCACACGGATGGTTACTGGTCGGCGGCGAGAAGATGAGTAAATCCAAGCTCACCGGAATCGCACCGTCAGATATCACTGACCATTTCGGCGTTGACGCATTCCGCTATTACTTCTTGCGCGCGATTCCCTTTGGCAGCGATGGTTCTTTCTCTTGGGAAGATATGTCTGCTCGTTATACCTCGGAGCTGGCAAATGATTTCGGCAATCTGGCATCGCGATTAATAGCGATGATTGAGAAATATTGCGATGGCGCGATTCCAGCAGTTGCACATGATGATGTATTGAGCGCTGCCTTATCTAACGCAGTTGCTACTGCGGATGCCGCGATTATTGCACTAGATTTCCAAGGCGGAATCAACGCCATTATTGATTTTTGTAAGCGAGTAAATGGCTATGTGACTGAGCAGGCTCCGTGGGTCTTGGCTAAAGATCCGGCCAATAAAGTGGAGCTCGATAAAGTCTTGTACAACACCGCGGATTCAATTCGCGCTTTGGCGGTCTTGCTTCATCCCGTGATGCCCGCAACTACGCAATTACTCTGGGAGAGCCTCGGCGCTCAAGAGACGCTGGGCGATATCGGTTTGCAGAAGATTGGCGATGTCTCACGTTGGGGACAGTTGCCACCAGGTTCTCAAGTGACGAAGGGCGCGGTGCTCTTTCCGCGGCTCGAAGAAAAAGCGGAGTAGATGTCAGATCGTCACTCGCTTAAAGAACCGCGCCCCGCTGCGCCGGTTCCCGAACCACTTGCCAGACCATGTATCGATGTACATGCGCACATGGAGTTGGTCACAGAAGGGGAAGCCGATTCCGATGACATCCGTGAATTACTTGATGCAGCGGCACGTGCCGGAATCGACCGTGTGGTTCAAGTTGGGTATTCCGCAGAACAATCAAGATGGGGTGTTAAGTGCGCCGAAACTTTTCCAGGTCGAGTCTTAGCGGCAGTTGCTCTTCACCCTAATGAAGCTCCGGTCGTTGCCGATCTTGAGGGCGACCTCGCAATCATTGAAGAGTTGGCACATCACCCCAGAGTCCGAGCTATCGGTGAGACCGGATTAGATTTCTTTAGAACCGAACCAGAGCTGCGCGATAAGCAGGCTTATTCATTCCGTCGCCACATTACGCTGGCCAAAGAGGTTGATAAGGCGCTGGTGATTCATGATCGCAATGCGCATCGCGCTGTACTCGATACCTTGCTCGAAGTCGGAGCTCCTAAGAGCACGATATTTCATTGCTATTCCGGCGACGCCGAAATGGCGCGCGAATGTATCGATGCAGGTTACATACTTTCCTTTGCTGGAACAGTTACCTTTAAGAACGCTCCGGAGCTGCGCGAGGCCGCCAAACTGGTTCCGATCGATCAACTCTTGCTCGAAACTGATTCGCCCTTCTTGGCCCCTATGCCGCATCGCGGTGCACTCAATACACCTGCGCAAGTGGCAAATATTGCGCGTTTCGTCGCCGAAGTTCGCGGCGAGAGTGTTGATTACATCTGCGATCGCGTTACAGAAAATGCGCTGCGCCTCTTTGGAAGTTTTGATTAAATGGCAA
>CAIKID010000147.1 GCA_903827345.1 uncultured Actinomycetes bacterium
ATCGTGAACGAATTTGCGCACAGTTGGGATGTCGATGATATTTACATCTTGCCTATTGCGAAGGGCATAGCCTTCGATAGGAAGTGTGTGGAAAGTGATGTGACCGCCGGTGAGCGCTTTGGCCTGCGGCAAGAAGCCAAGGACATCCCATCCCGCATCAATAACTACATCTTTTTGCGCAACTTTAAGCAGTGACTGTAATTTTCCAAGATCGCCAAATATGCCCTGTGTGCGGAATTTTGTGATCACTCCGGTAATAAATGCTTGTTGGCGATGGGTGCGATCTAAGTCGCCATATGGAAGACCATGGCGCTGTCTCACAAATTGCAGAGCCTGTACGCCGGTGATGGTCTGTAGCCCGGCTGGAAAAATTGCTCCGGAGTATTGGGCATCATTTACCGCACGGTTGAGGCAGACCTGAATTCCGCCGAGAGCGGTGGCGAGGTCGTAAAAGCCAACCAGATTTACCTCGGCGAAGTGATCGATCGGAACGCCGAGGAGATTGGAGATCGTAGAGATCGTGGCGGTACGGCCGGCATCGCGACTCTTCTTTTCCCGCAAAGGATTTTGGACACCTGCTTTAAGCAGAGCGTTCTCGGAGTTGTACTTGGCCAAGCCGTAGGCCTCTTTAATCTTCTGCATTCCCCAACCGGCAACGGCAACATAATCATCGCGTGGTATCGAAATCGCTACTGCACTCTTGCCACCGGCAGGAATGTGAATCAAGATCATGGTGTTGGTGTTGTAGCCACCGACCGCCGAGCTGGAGCCCACATGCATTAAGTCCAGAAGCTTGCGGGGGAGGTTATTTCCGTTGGCATCGCGCCGGGAATCTAAGCCGAGCAAGAGGATATTGGTATCTCCACCAGTGGATTGTGTGCTGCCACTTAGAACGTTGGAACGGGGAATGGCGCCGCCAGCGGTCTTTTCAAAGAAGTTGAAGGAGAAGGCTAGGAAGGTGATTGCGATGGAGATTGTGGCGGTAACTCTCCTAAAGCGCATGGCGCGAATCCTACCGACTAGAGTCTTCGCATGGATCACGTCGGCGCTCTCGCCCTAGTGGGCTCGGGCGAGTACCTGCCCGGGATGGCCGAACTAGAGGGTGCCTTACTGAGAAGCGGTATAGAGCGTGGTTTAAAGAATCGTTACGTGCAGCTACCGCTCGCGGCGGGGCGAGAGAGCGTTGATCGCCTCCGTTATTGGGAAGAGTTAGGCGCTACTCAAGCGGAGCGCTTAAATTCAGAACAGATTTTTCTCCCCGTATTTACGCGCAGCGATGCGATGCGTGAGGATCTAGTGGCTCTGATCGATGGAGCGGGCCTCATATATATCTCGGGCGGTGACCCTTCATATCTGGCTACTTCGCTTATAAACACGCCTCTTTGGGAGGCTATTGAGCGTAATTGGCGCAGCGGGAGTTCCCTCGCGGGATGTAGCGCAGGAGCCATGGCCCTTTCGGGCGATATTCCAAATTTTCGCAAACAGAGCGCACCTGGAACCCAAGGGCTCAACATTCTCCCCACTGTGCGCACAATCCCGCACTACAACAAATTTTTTGGCTGGATTCCAGATGGCGCGGCGAAGTTGATGGTTCGCGCTCCAGAGGGCGTATCGGTCATTGGAGTCGATGAGATGACCTCTGCAGTGGCAGGGCTTGATCCGCGCACTAGTTTCGAGACCCTCACCTTTGCAGTACACGGCACGGGAGGCGTTCATGTACTAAGGGGTCAAGCGACTCATAAGTATGAACACGGTGAATTAGTTCAACTTCATTAAACTTTAATCATGCTCAAGAAGATTAATGCATTTAATGCTGGCCTAGCGGCAAAAATTACCTCTGGCGTTGCCACGATGTGGTGTGCCTATATTTTTGCCATTATCGCATTGATATCACTGCCTGCCGCTCTTAATACCGGAAACTTGATAACTATCGTCGCCTGGGTCGCCCAAACTTTCTTACAACTAGTTCTTCTCTCAATTATCATGGTTGGGCAGAATGTTGCCTCTGCATCGGTAGAGAAGAAGATCACCGAAACCCATACCGCCTCACTTGGCGAGTTCGAATTAGCTAAGGAAGCGCGCGCCCTTAATCAACAAGAGATCATCGAATTGAAAAGGATTGCCTCTGATATCCATCGCGTCCTCAGAGATATTGAGACTAAAACAACAAAATGACCGTTCGTACCACTCTTAGCCATCGGTATATCAAAAGATTTTATCTGGCGCGCTTCATCTCTAATTTTGGAAACGGGATGGGTCCCATCGCGCTCGCTTTTGGAATTTTGCACTTGCCCCAAGGCAGCGCCAAGGAGTTAGGTTTTGTTTTGGGGGCATTGACGGTGGCCTTGCTCTGCATGCTCCCCTTTGGCGGTGTTATCGCGGATAAGTACGGCCGATTTAAGATGTTGGCGATTGCAGATATAACAGGTGGCATTGTCCTCATGGTGCAGGTCTACTTCTTTCACACTGGTCACGTTCCGATTGCAGCTCTGCTATTTTCAAATATTGGATTCGGTTTAATGTGGGGAATATTTTGGCCGGCTTTCTCTGGCGCGCTTCCAGCACTCTTGCCGGAAGAGCAGTTGCAGCAGGGAAATGCAATAAATCAATTCATTGCCAACTTTGCACTTATAAGTGGCACGGCTGTCGGTGGATATTTGATTAGTGCATTCGGCAGCACCGTTG
>CAIKID010000148.1 GCA_903827345.1 uncultured Actinomycetes bacterium
CAATGGTTATCGTCGCACCAGACTTCGAGTGAATCGTTGCTTTGGCCACAGGAGGGTCCAACTTATTGCGTACTATTGCTTATTATTGTGAAGATGCTCCAAGTCCCCGTCAAGCTCGGTGCGCGCCTAGATAACCAGAGCCCTTGAATCCCGCGCACTGCCCTCTACCGGATATCTACCGCCTAGAATTCGCGCTGTGGCAAGTTGCTGATTTCGCGATGCTTTTCTCTTGACATAGGGTTATCAACTCAACTACCCGGTGAAGTCTGGTTGTCCCTGTCGCACTGGCAATCCCTGGCGATCACAAGGGCTTTCGGCACGCACGTTCAAGTATTGCGTCAGCAACGCTAGGTGCTTCCTTCGTTACGTTCTCGAGTAGCGAGCGTAGCCCCCGAACGGACTCGGCGATTTTCGCTATCTGGATCTGCACCGGCTTCGGCGGTAAGGGAATCTGCATCGCCGCAAGCTTCGACTCCTTCAAACGAAGACGGCTTGTACTAGTCGTACCCGAACTGGTCCGCTCGATCGCTTCCCATAAGTCAGGTTGCGAAAAGTAAGCCCACAGGTAGCCCGGAGACACGCGTGTGTTCTCCAGTCGATAACAAGGAAATTCATTGGACACGAAGCAGCCTGCTACGTCCGCTGTTACCTCTGCGAATGACCCCTTCCAAGCGAATAGTCTGTTGTAGACAAAGTCTCCTTCTTGCACTTCATACAACAGTCGTCCTTTGATCGCCGAACCGTCTTTAGTGTCCTTAATGTATAGACCCCGAGCGTACCAACTCATTGCGAGAAGCCGATACGCCACACCCGATTTGACCACGACAGGTCTTTCGATTGGTTTGAGAAGTTCGTGTGCGGGCACTAAGTCCCACTCGCGTCGGTGGCTATCAATCTCTCCCCAAAGTTCCGTAATGTCCTTAAGTCTCGCCACGCAAACGTCGACCGAACCTGACAGGCTATGCAAGAGATCTTTAGGTTCTGGGAACCGGGAAGTTGAACCCGACGTAGGGTTGCTGAACCCAAACGAATATTCCTGTGCGCGCAATTGATCTGCGGTGACCATCCATGCGCGATCGCAGACAGCTCTATTTCTCCACCATTCAAACAGCGGAGCACATTCCTCAAACAGAAACGGGCGTCGCTGTGTGTATTCCTTCACGTCCGGTCGCACAGGAATTTGATAAAACCACACAACGTCCGTAACTTTTGCGGTATCAAAGAACAGAATCGAGGTGCTGCTCTTCGTGTAAGGAGCAAATACGCTTCGCGGCAAACGAACAATAGTGTGAAGATTAAAATCTTTAACCAGCACTTCCCGAATACGCGCACCCACACCTTCTTGAGACAACAACCCATCAGGTACGACTACAGCTGCTCGGGCCGCTCGCCCAGCGCTGGTCTGCGAGCGATGGAGCCTCCGCATAATGAGCTGGAGAAACAAGAGCGCCGTTTCCGACGTCTGCCGATCTTCGGGGAAATTGCCCTGAATTCCTTTTTCTTCCTCGCCGCCGAACGGCGGATTTGTTAGGACGATGTCGACTCGCTCCTTCTCACCAATCTCAGAAAGTTTAAATCGCAGTGCATTCCCTGGATCGATTCGCGGTGCGTCTAGTCCGTGAAGTAGCAGGTTCATCTGGCACAGAAGATATGGGAGTGACTTTGGCTCACAGCCCGATAGTGAGCTTTCTTGCAACACCTTTCGTTCCTCAACCGTTCTCACCTGCTGTGCCAAGTGAGTAAACGCTTCTACGAGAAACCCGCCCGTTCCCGACGCTGGGTCAAGAACGGTCTCCCCAAGCTGTGGATCTATTAGCCCGACCATGAGCCTGACAACAGCGCGAGGTGTATAGAACTCACCAGAATCTCCGGCGGCATCCCTCATATCTCCTAACATCGACTCGTAGAGCATGCCAAGTGTGTGCAGCTCCTCGGAAGATGTGAAGTGAATTCCGGAGATCTTGTTAATCACATCCCGCAGGAGGTAACCGCTCTTCATACGGTTATCGACGCCCTTAAAGACCGTGGCAATTACATCTCGCCGGTCATCCCCATTGGCGCTCGTGAGGCCCCGTAAGTACGCGAATAGGCCAGGCCCCTTCGTGCCATCGGGAAGGATGGTTTCATCCTGGTTTATAAACGCAAGAAGCTCGTTACCAGTAATTCCGTCAATCTTGGCCGCCCAATCGCGCCACCTGTAGGGCGCCTCAATCGCAGGCCGAAAACGCTTATTTGCGAGCTTTGCTTCCTGCAGGCGCTGTAGTTCCAGATCATCAAGGAACTTCAAGAACATGATCCAAGTCAGCAGCGGCAACCGATCTAAGTCGCCATTCAATCCCTTGTCTTTGCGCATCATGTCACGCGCGGACTTAATGATTGAGCCAAGGCCCTGCGCGGTAGTAAGCGGCACGTCCTCCACTCTCACTTTCCCTTTAGTCGCTACTTTAGGCGGCATACAACTCTCTCTGCAGGCTATCCACGGCATCACGCAATTCATCAACTCCACCAAACATTTCGATTATTTCTGCGGGTCTCCCATGCTCGCTGATGGGCGGAATATGCAGCACGTCGGGCAGCTTAAATTGCGCATCCCCATGCTCGGCATACTTCTCCAGCAGTTCATCGAGAACCAAGCGCGCTTCCGGCCCATACTTCTCGAACAAAACCTTGCGTTCAGAGCGCAATCGCTGGGCTCTCTCTCGTCTTGTGCGCAGAGGCGCATTGAAAGCAAGATGGCACAGCAGGTCGAACGAATCCGCCTCCGGCCGACCAACCTGCTCTGCGAGTTCTGCAAAGCTGATTCCACGCTGCTCGAGATGTGCGATAAGTTGCTCCCGCGTTCTAAGATCCGCCCAGGTCTCACGTAATTCACGCGAGTTCGGCACGAGGTCGCGCACTCGTTCACCCGCGTAGTCGGTATATCGGACCATGCGCAACTGCTTCCCTTGGGGATCCAGCTCATAGACCAGATGCGCGACGATTGCCACTTGGCCCCCGTCGAAATAGAACTTTCTTCGATCGTCGCTGGGTGGTTCACGGACCATGCCCTCGCCGCCGAACGGCTCCTTGCCTTCCTCGTCAGGCTCACTTTCCACTGGAGGCAGCGCCGGCACAGCACCGTCTATCGGCGACTCACTTATCCAAACCGGATCTCCGTCGAAATCCTTATCTGCGAATTTTTCAGTTGCTGAGCCCGCGTAGTCCAGGATATTGAACCAGAGCTTGCCGTAGTCATCGCGAACGCGAGTGCCTCGACCTATGATTTGCTTGAATTCCGTCATCGACCCCACAACACGAGCGAGAACGACGTTCTTGCAGGTTGGTGCATCAACGCCTGTGGTCAATAGCTGTGACGTGGTCAGGATCGTGGGGGTCTTTGTATCCACATCCTGGAATCGACTCAGATGTCCTTTTCCGATGTCAGCCTCGTCTGCCGTAACGCGACAGACGTAATCCGGATACTGAACAGTCAGGTCCTTGTTGAG
>CAIKID010000149.1 GCA_903827345.1 uncultured Actinomycetes bacterium
ACCCGGCGCAATCCCACAATGGGTTCTAGGTCAATCCAAATCTTAGTTTCAACGAATTCTCGGATTGCACTCTGCCCTGACCCGACTCCTTCGAGTATAAGTAACTCGCTGGCTTCGATAGTAAAGGAGCTTCCCGGCAGTGATCGCTCCCAATCAAATTGCGTGGTTGTAAATGGTTGTTCCGCCCGATGCGCGCTCACGATCAGTTCGAGTTTCGTTGTGAGTGCGGCTCCGAGGGGATCGTCCCATCCCTCATAGAGATCATCCATATGAACAACATTTACCGAGAACCGATCGCGGTACTCATCGCTCATATGCTGGGCCAGCGTTGTCTTACCTGCCCCAGCAACGCCATCGATCGTGATAATCATTTACGCCATTTACCTGATCGCGGAAGCGGGGATGTTGGCCACTCGCAACCAACGCTTCCATCCACCTATGGCTAAGAGAACAAAGATGAAGTACAAAATTGCAGTGAGGTAAGACCCGCCGTGCCAGAACTGATAGGTATAAACGCCATCAACGACAAGCCAGAGTGGCCATGCCTCATAGCGCTCCAAGCACATTAATACCTGGGCGATGCAACTTCCCACAAAACCAAAGGCGTCTGTGAGCGATGCAGCAGCGCCGATATGCACAAGCACGGGATAGAGGGCGAACCACGCTACGAAGTATCCAGCGATCCAGTAGAGATTAGAGCGCAATGAGAGTTTCGCCGGCTTCGCCCCTTTAGGACCCCAACCGAACCAACCCCAAATTCCACCGGCAACAAATACGAATTGGAGAAGGGCGCTGGCATAATATTTTTGTTCGAAGAAAAGTCCTGCATACAAAAGGCTGCTGACATTCCACCACGGCCAGGTGATGCGCGGGCCAAAGATTCCGTAGGCGACGCCAATCACCGAAGTTATAAATGCAAAAAACTCCAAGTAGGTGAGTTTGTAACCCCAGGCGGTGAACATACCTGTCATGAGTGCATGATTTATTGAGTGCATAATTTAAACCCTCCACAGTTCGCATTACCGAACTGGTCATACGGTCGACCTGGAGATCAGGTCCTCTCAGCCACGTAATGCGGCTCCCGTTGGTATAACTCTATCGCGCTCTGAGCGCTCTGGCGTAGGCAGGGAGTGCGACTTTAAGCCTGCGCCAAGTCGAAGTTTTTGCACGCTCCGTGAAAATCTCAAAGTCGATCTTCTCTACTTCATCCACGATGCCGCAGTACAGAACAGAGGCTGCATTGATGCATGGCTGACTTGAAGGATCTAAGAGTTTGATACCGGCAGCAGCTTCTGCCTGCAGGCGTCGCACCCGCGCTATTTGGAATGTGAGCGCTGATTTAATCTCGGGTGTTAACTTCTTAGCGGCCAGCATTTCTGGGGTAACGCCTGCGGCCTGCAGCTCATCGAGCGGAAGATAGATACGTCCGCGCTCAAGATCTTCGCCGACATCGCGAATAAAGTTTGCCAGCTGGAAGGCAATGCCGAGCTTCTCTGCTGCGGCATATGCAGCAGGATCGGTGGCTCCCAGAATTGGGACCATCTGTAAGCCAATGACAGAGGCGCTTCCGTAAACGTATTCCATCAAATCGTCATAAGTTTGATACTCGGTCACCGATAAATCCATCGTCATGGAATGAAGGAAGGCTTCAAAGTGTGCGATGGGGATATTAAATCGCTGCACCGTATCGACGAGTGCGCGACCCACATGATCATTGCTCGTTCCACGACGAATATCCGCAAGCACTCCATCACCCCAACTCTGGAGAAGTGCTGACTTTTCCGCGATTGATAGCGTTGAGGCCAGGTCGTCGACTATCTCATCTGCATAACGGGCGAACCCATAGAGTGCGTGGACATGTGGACGTTTGGCCTTGGGGAGCAGAAGAGTTGCCAGGTAGTAAGTCTTGCCGTGTAAAGAGTTAAGTCGCTTGCACTCTGCATATGAGGCACGGAGCGCCGGATCAATAATTCCAGCAGCGGTTAACTCGTCCACTTTATTTAATCGCTCCTACAATCCGCTCGGCAGCTAATCGACCAGAGATCAAAACCATGGGAACGCCAACACCTGGCTGTGTTCCAGATCCAGCGAAGACCACGTTTTCAAATCCTTGGGCGAGATTCCGCGGCCTGAAGGGACCGGTCTGAAAGAAGGTATGTGCGCTAGCGAATGGAGCGCCGCGCTCCATTCCGCGTTCATGCCAGTCCAAAGGCGTTGTTAACTCTTCAACTTCTATCGAATCAGCGAATCCTTCGTAACCTCTGGCTTCCATAATGCGCAGCATCTCATCACGGTAGCGCGGGCCTTCGGTCCGCCAATCAATATTGGCATCGAGGTTTGGTGTGGGAAAGAGGATGTAATACGAGGAGCGATCTTTTGGGGCCAGAGATGGGTCATCGTAAGTAGGAATGGTGACCAGGAGGCTGGGGTCAGTCATCAATGTTTGTTTCTTGATCAGCTCTTCAAAGACCTGCTCCCACGATTCACCGAAGTGAATGTTGTGATGAGCGAGATGGTCGTATTTCTTCTTGGTTCCGACCAATAAGGTGACACAAGATGGCGAGTACTTAAGGCTCTTGACCTTGCGTGGGGTCGAGCCCAACAAATCGCGGTAAGCAACGGGAAGGTCAGGGTTCAAGATGAGCGCATCACATTCGATGCGTTCGCCGGTATCAGTGATTACTGCAGTCGCACGGTTATTACTCTTTTCGACGGTCGTCACCGTCGTGTTGTACTTGAAAGTGACTCCATGCTTTTGTGCCGCTCCCGCTAATGCGCGGGGGACAGCGTGCATTCCACCTTTAGGGAAGAAGACTCCATTGACCGAATCCATGTAGGCAATAACTGCATAAATGGCGAGAGCTTGTTGTGGGCTCACGCCGGCATACATCGCCTGGAATGAGTAAACCTTCTGCGTTCTTGGGTCTTTAAGAAACTGATTCACCTTCGGAGCTAGATGGCGGAATCCGCCGAGCGCAACCAAGCGGGCGAGATTAGGCGTAACTAAGTTAAGGGGCGAATCGATATTGCGATCGATGAAATCATTCATCTCGTATTTGTAGAGTTTGGTGACGAAGTCAACGTACTTTCCGTAACCGACTGCTTCGGCGGCGCTGATCTTGGTAGCGATCTCATCTTGCATCCTGCGAGTATCGGCATGCACATCGAGGTGAGTGCCATCGTGGTAGAAAGCGCGGTAAAGCGGATCGACAGGGACGAGTTCGAGCCAGTCCTTGATATCTTCGCCCACGCATGCGAGTGCATCTTCAATGAGCGATGGCATGGTCAAGACAGATGGACCGGTATCAAAGGAGTAACCATCTCGTTGAAGCAATCCGTTGCGACCACCTGGAACCGACTCGCGCTCGATCACAGTTACTTTGCGCCCTGCACCAGCAAGTCGAAGCGCAGCGCTTAATCCGCCAAGGCCAGCGCCCACGATGACTACATGATCGCTCTTGCCTTTTACTTGGCGCACTAAGAACTCCTTAAATCTATGAGCTGCGTTGAGTTGCAGCGACGGCCATCTCATTTAAGAAGATGACGGCTTGTGGTGTAATTCCACCATGAGTGAGCGCGTCATGCGCTTTGAAAGTCATGACTTCGATCATAGTTTCAAGTTCGGCGAGTGCGCCGGTATCGACAATGATCTGTCGCAGCGCATCGATCTGTGTTAAATCTAAATCTTTGCGACCAAAGAACTCGAGGAATTCTGCACGCTGGGCGGCAGTTGCCCTGGAAAGTGTCATCGCCGCCAAGACGGTGCGCTTTCCTTCGCGAAGATCATCACCAGCGGGCTTACCGGTCTTCGCAGGATCTCCAAAGACTCCCATAACATCATCGCGGAGTTGGAAGGCTTCTCCGAGAGGCAGACCATAATCGGAGTAGGTACTGATGACGCGCGGCGAAATTTCCGCAGCAAGAGTCGCACCAAAATGTAATGGGCGTTCAATTGAGTACTTACCTGATTTGTATCGGGCGACCTTGAGGGAGCGTTCAACGCTCTCGCTGGCGAGCGCTTGCTCATAAACATCGAGGTATTGGCCGGCCATTAATTCGACGCGCATCTCGTCGTAGATGGGAAGAGAGCGCAAAATATTTTCTGAAGGCAGGCCGGATTCATGGAGCGCTTTCGCGGCCCAGATAAGAGCAAGATCCCCGAGCAAGATCGCTGAAGCAACACCAAATTGCTCGCTGTTGCCGTGTAGCCCTTCCGTGTCATGAATTGCTTCGAATTGTTTATGAATTGCAGGTGCTCCGCGGCGAGTATCTGACGCATCCATCACATCGTCATGAATCAGCGCGCAGACGTGAACCAGTTCCAGACTTGATGTGGCGCGAATGACCTGTGGTGTGAGTTCTCCTCCAGCTCCGAGGTAGCCGATGGTGGCGAAGAGGGGGCGTAAACGCTTTCCGCTATCGAGGAGGAATCGACCGAGGGCATCAGCTACTGGATTAAGTTCGCTGCCTACTGCTCGCAGATAGTTGGACTCTTTCTCAAAAAATTCGCCGAGAGAGGTGTTGATTGCTCCGGTAAGTCCACGAATGTCATCAAGGTCCACTCGGTAACGGTACCCTGCTCCGCTATGAAGCCGAGAACTGAGAATTCCACTACGTTCTCTATCGAACTCTTTCCGCCGAAGGACGAAGCGGGGGAGTCACGGCTCTGGGAGGCAGTCGAAGAGTTGGCTCTACTTAACCCTGATTCTGTATCCGTAACATATGGGGCAGGGGGTTCCACCCGAGATCGAACGATACGTATTGCGGATGAACTCACCGCGGAGATCCTGCGGGAGGACCGGATGCCCCCTGGATATCAACCGCGAGTGGATTGGATCATGCCGACCAATTGGTTGACCTGATGGCCGAACTGGGCGGGACTCCCATCCCGGCAGCGATCAGTGAGCGGTTTGCCGCGGTCGCAGGCGATGAAGAAGCGGGAGTGGAATTGGGGATCGAAATAGCGACTCAATTATGCGAAAAACTGCTGAGCGCTGGTGTTCCGGGAATCCATTTCTATACTATGAACAAGGCCGCAGCGACGGCGGCGATCGTAAAGAACATTGGATTGCGATGAAACGTGATGATTACTTTGCCAGGTGGAGCGAGCTCCATGGTGGTGCAAATATCACGGGAGTAGTCAAAGGCTGGCTGGTTATTTCTTACGCGATCTCACGTCCACTCGTTCGGCTAAGAGTTTCGCCAAATGCGTTAAGTATCATCGGGGTTGTTGCAGCTGTTTTCACTTATACCGAAGCCCAGAGAAACTATTGCATTGCACTTCTTGGCATCTCGCTGCTCTGTGACGGAATTGATGGCACCGTCGCAATATTGAGTAATAAGGCGAGCAAGCGCGGTGCGATGGTAGATGCGCTCTGTGATCGCGTTGGAGAAACTTTCTGGGCACTTGCTTTCTATAAACTTGGCGCGCCTGCCTGGTTAATTGGAACTGCCTGGGTGCTTGCTTTTACCCAAGAATATTGTCGGGCCCGCATTGCCGGTTTGGGCGACTTTCGCATTGATGTTGTAACGGTGGCAGAACGTCCGGTGCGCGCCTCATTTCTGGCAGTCGCGATCCTCGCCTATGACCTCAAGGTCTCTGCAGTAACTACTCTGGCTGTCGCATGGACTTTGCTACAAGCAGTTTCTTTAGTGCTGGTGATGCGCAGCGGTTACTCCCGCTTGAGTGCCACCGATCGCCTCGGCAACTAACTCTGCACTCATTCCCACCAACGGCAATCCGCCACCGGGGTGAGCCGATCCACCGACACAGAAGAGCCCTTTAACGGGAGAGCGATTCTTTGCGCGCGAGAACGCCGACATCGCTCCATTGCTGGAAGTTCCATAGATGGATCCACCGGGAGCATTTGTTGTGTTCTGTAGATCAAGTGGGGTTCTAAATTCCATAACATCTAAGCGTTCACTGACGCGCAACCCTAGAGCATCAAGTTTTGCAATGATCTGCTGCGCATATTCTGCTCCGCCGCGGCTCCAATCCCATCCCGACTCTGGGTCATGGCGTGGAGCGTTAACAAGGACAAACCAATTCTCAGTGCCTTCGCGTTTAACCATAAGGAGATCGCGCGGAGCGCAGATATATATGGTGGGATCGGCCACCGGAATGTGTTTGGTGAAGATGGCATCGAACTCGGCATCGTAATCTGTTGGGAAGTAAATGGAGTGATGGTTGATCTCGGGGGCGGGGCCATCGATCAGGGAATTATCGAGTCCAAGTAAAAGTGAAAAACCGGCGAGAGATTTTTCGGCGCGTTTCAACTTCTTGCGCTCTGGCTTTGCCTGACGCACATCTGGTCCCAGGAGCTGGTTATAAACGATTTCGGCGTCGGCATTGGCGACAACGAGATCTGCGCTAATGACTGCGCCGCTCGCCAAAGTTATTCCGGTAACTGCGCCCTGCACTGTGTTGATCTGCGCCACGGGGGAGTTGAGATTGATATCAACCTGGAGCAGGCGACAGCGATCTTCTAGTGCCACGCTCAATTGGCCGATGCCACCGGCCAGATGCCAAGCGCCAAAACTGGCTTCTACGAATGCAATCGTTAAAAGCGCAGCGGGAGCCTTACGAGGATCCGATCCCGTATAGGTTGCATAGCGATCGATGATCATTTGAATGTGCTGATCCTTGGTGTATTCGCCGGTTACTTTGCGCAGCGATTTATAAGGAGCGATCTGTCGAATGCCGCGGATGAGATCGCGGCGCTTGAGCAGGCTCCAGATGGAGGTAAGTTCGGATTGCACGAAGGGAACTCGCGAGATATCCCACATAATCTCTGCGCGTTGCATGAGAGTATGCCAGGCGTTACCAGCTGCGACGCCAAGCGACGCATCGATAGCGGCACAGGTCTTGGGAAGATCGAGATTGATGAAGTCAACGCTCTTTCCATCGGCAAAGTTATAGGTAAATGAGGGATTGACGGCGGTGCTAGTTAGCACTCTTTCAAAGCGCGGGCCGGTCTTAAGAAAGAAATCTTTATAGATAGCGGGAAGTGTCAGTAGCGATGGTCCGGTATCAAAGGCGTAATCGCCGATCCATTCTGTTCGACACTTGCCCCCGGTGCGATCAGATGCTTCATAGATAGCGACTTCATGTCCTTGTTTTGCCAGACGGGCGGCGACCGTCATACCACCTACGCCTGCGCCAATGACAACTATCTTCGACACTTAAGCCACGCTCCGTCCGCGCCACATTAATTGGCCCGTTGATTTTTGATACCACGATTTGATGATGAGGTAGAGGAGAGTGAGGATAGCGAGCGGATGTAAGAGTGCGGTACTCGGTGTTGAACGTGTTCGCAGTGCAGATACATAACGCGAGAGCACGACGATGAAATAGCCGAGCCAGGCGGTGCGGTATCCCGCCAGAGCGAGCAGGAGCGGAAGCACGCCCGTGAGAAATAGGAAGATGCTCATAACGAAAGCACCGAGCGGAGAACCAAAGGCGCGCCAGAGCGATTTGGTGTAACCATCAAAGAGCTCAGTCTGTGTTGTGTACATACGACAAGCTGCGACTCCACTGGCATCGGCGACTCCGCCTTTAAATCCACTCTTTACTAAAAGGCGAGCTAGCTCGAGATCATCAAGCACTTCGTGTCTGATGGCCTTATGCCCACCTGCCGCAATGTAGGGCTGGCGTTTGACGATCATGAACTGACCATTAGCGATAATCATGGAGGGAAACTTTGCGCGCTCCGCAAAACGCAGTGGCACCGAGGAGAGCCAAGACCACTGCAGTAGCGGTTGAATCAAGCGTTCGAAGAATGTCTCCGCTAACTGGCGGGGATAGGGTGAGATGAAATCCCAGCCCAGAGAATCCATATAGGAAATTGCGGCGGCGATAGCCGAATCGGAAACTCGTACATCGGCATCGACAAAGACTAAATATTCACCTTTGGAATGGGTAACCAGTTGGTGGCAGGCAAAGTTCTTGCCGAGCCAACCCTCAGGTAGATCGATACCCGCATAGGTTATTGCTCTGGGAAAACCCTGAAGCAGTGCCGCCGTGGCATCTTCGGAGTGATCATCGAGCACGAGTATTTCGCGCTCTGGAATCAAGAGGGATGCTGCAACAGATGTAAGTACGCCTTCGACATTCTCGGCCTCATTGCGCATTGGTATCAAGATCGAAACTGCACCACTGATCTCTTTCGCTTGGCCTTTGTGTACAACGCGCATGGAGAGGGAATTGGCAATGGTAAATAGGAGTGGAATTGCGGTAAGTGCGAGGAGATAAATCATTGGCTATGCGGTATCTGGTCGACCAAAGCGGAGCTGGAAGAAATATGGGATGAGATAAATAAAGAAGATGGAGCCCACAAATATCCCGATCTGCGTGTGATGGAAGTAGAAGATATTTCCGACGATCCCGCCGATGAGCGTCCATAAGAGCAAGAGATCGGGCGCCATCGAATTGATCGTTTTTCTGCGGTGGCCGTGCGGTAAAACTTTTTGCAATAGCGCCATTAAGCCCATCCCCGCAAAGAGCCAACCCGCAGAATTTGAAAGAGGGATCCGAGGTTCAAAGGGAGTGTGAGGACCAACCAATTTCCAACTCCAGCGGCCTGCGTCGACCATTTGCGGATCCAAGAAGAGATCCCAAATCATGAGGCCAATTCCACCGTAAATAAAAACCCACCGAGCGGCGGCGCGACGCGACGCGACAAGCAAGGGATAGGAAAGCATCATCCAAGCAAAGGGAACAAGCAGTGGAACACCGAAGATCTGAAACCCGAGGGAGTGGTCGTACTGGTAGCGACCAAATGGCCATCCACTTTTAACGCCTAAAGTTTCGATGCCCAAAGAGTAAGCAAAGGTAACGATGGTAAATGTGGTTGCGAAGAGTGGGCCATAGACGAGATACGAATGAAAGACCATCGTTGCAGCGCCTACGAATACTGTCGCCAAGGTGATATCGCGCAAG
>CAIKID010000150.1 GCA_903827345.1 uncultured Actinomycetes bacterium
CTATTATGCGCTGTCTACCTGGGTTCGCTACGCTTAACAAGATACTGGTCTACCGATCGAGTAACCCGGAGATCTAGTCATCCCAGCGATATATAGAGGAGCAGCCATGAATAGCGAGAGCAAATGTCCCTACACCGGTAGCAAGCTAGCGAGTGAAGGTACTTTTAATCAAGATTGGTGGCCGAACCAGCTCAACCTTAAAGTACTTCAATACAACTCTCCCCAAGCCGATCCCATGGGTGAAGATTTTAATTACGCAGAAGAGTTTAAGAAATTGGATCTCACTGCGTTGCAAAATGACCTACGCGCGCTGATGACCGATTCACAAGAGTGGTGGCCAGCTGATTACGGACACTACGGTCCATTCTTTATTCGTATGGCTTGGCACAGTGCTGGTACATATCGCACCTCTGATGGCCGCGGCGGGGCTGGCGCCGGAATGCAGCGCTTCGCTCCCCTTAATAGTTGGCCCGATAACGTCAACCTCGACAAGGCGCGCAGACTCTTATGGCCCATCAAGCAAAAATATGGCAAACAAATTTCCTGGGCGGATCTTATGATCTTGACCGGAAACGTCGCGCTTGAATCCATGGGATTTAAAACTTTTGGCTTTGGCGGCGGTCGCGCCGATGTGTGGGAGCCCGATGAGACCTATTGGGGTAAAGAGGCAGAATGGTTAGCCGACAATCGCTATAGCGGCGAGCGCGATCTGGAAAATCCATTAGCTGCAGTACAAATGGGCCTCATCTATGTAAATCCCGAAGGTCCCAATGGAAATCCTGATCCGTTGCTCTCAGCCCGCGATATCCGCGAAACTTTTGCCCGCATGGCTATGAACGATGAAGAGACAGTTGCGCTAATCGCCGGCGGTCACACCTTCGGTAAAACTCATGGAGCAGCTGATCCAAGTAAGTATGTGGGCCCAGAGCCAGAAGCAGCACCGCTGGAAAATATGGGCTTAGGTTGGAAGAACTCATTTGGAACTGGAAACGCAGGCAGCACAATCTCTAGCGGACTAGAAGGTGCATGGACTGCAACACCTATCGAATGGGACAACTCTTACTTTGAACTCCTCTTCGCTCATGACTGGGTGCAGACCAAGAGTCCTGCAGGTGCTACGCAATGGATTCCAAAAGATGGCGCTGCATCAGACTCGGTACCCGATGCCCACAATGCGACATTGCGGCACGCGCCGGTAATGCTCACGAGTGATTTAGCGCTACGTTTCGATCCAGCTTATGAAGCAATTTCTCGCCGCTTCTTGGCTAATCCAGATCAACTGGCCGATGCCTTTGCGCGCGCCTGGTTCAAACTTACACACCGTGACATGGGACCTATTGCGCGCTACTTGGGGGACCTCGTTCCATCTGAAAAACTTATTTGGCAAGATCCACTGCCGAAAGTTGATGGCGAAGTGATCGGCGAAAAGAAGATCGCTGCGCTTAAGGAATTGATTCTGAATTCAGGTCTCTCTATTAGCCAACTTGTCTCTACAGCTTGGGCATCGGCATCCACTTTCCGCGGCACTGATAAGCGTGGTGGGGCCAATGGCGCCCGTATCCGCCTAGAGCCGCAGCGCAGCTGGAAAGCCAACAACCCCGCAGAACTCCAAGTGGTTCTCAGCGCGCTCGAAAAAATCCAAGCGGAGTTCAACGCAACTTCAAAAAATAAGAAGGTGTCACTCGCCGATCTCATTGTTCTTGGCGGTTGTGCCGCAATCGAAGC
>CAIKID010000151.1 GCA_903827345.1 uncultured Actinomycetes bacterium
GCGTTACAACTCATTGCAAATGAGCATGTCCTGCTCGCTGCTGGTTTTGGACCTTTACGTGAATTGAGCGCGCGTCTAGATAAATCCGATTATGACTTGGGATTTAAGGCCGTTAAAGAGATTCCAATTATCAGCGATCTCATCCAAGATTATTTTGATGGAGATTTTGCCGCTCTTAATGGAATCAAGGTAAGGCAACCTGGACCTGAATTTTCGCAGGCGATCTGGAAAGCGATGCGCAAAATTCCGGCGGGTAAGACGATGAGTTATGCTGAGCTCGCTGATCGCGCTGGTTCGCCGGCTGCTGTTCGCGCGGCTGGAAGCGCCTGCGCACGAAATCTAATTGCTCCAATTATTCCTTGCCACCGCGTAGTAAAGACTGGTGGCGAACTGGGCAACTACGCCTATGGATTGCATTTTAAGGAAGAGTTACTTCGCTTTGAAGGCGCGCTCCACTAGTTCGGGAAGCACCGAATTCACCTTTGCGATATCGGCCGCACTTACATCAAGGTGGGTAACTAATCGCAAAATAGTTGGGTTAACGGTGCTCGCCAATATTCCGGCGCTCTTGAGCTCGCCATTTAATTCGGCGGCGCTGATCGATGCTCCAGCAAGATCGAGGATTACGATATTTGTATCTACTTCCGCGGGGTTTACCACCGCTGGTGCAACTGCGCTTACGGAAGATGCGAGTGATCGAGCGTGCTCGTGATCACTAGATAACCGTTCGATGTTGTTGTCGAGCGCATAGTGTCCGGCTGCAGCCAGCATTCCTATTTGGCGCATTCCGCCCCCGTAGCGCTTACGCCAGATCCGAGCGCTAGCAACGCGTTCTCTATTTGAAAGCATCACCGATCCGACCGGCGCTCCTAGACCTTTGGATAAACAGACCGAGACGGTATCGAAATACTTTCCATACTCGAGAAAAGAAACTCCAGAAGCAATATGGGCATTCCAAATTCGGGCACCATCTAGGTGCATTGTCAGACCCATCTTGAGGGACTGCTCGCGAAGTTCTTTAATCTCAGCAATTGACTGCACTGTGCCGCCACCAAAGTTGTGAGTATTTTCGACAGCGATGGCGGTGGTGGAAACTTGATATGGACCAGAGTCGGGGCGTGCGATCCGCAGCGGATCTGCAGCACGCAAGACTCCACGCGGGGATTCCCAAGTACGGGTTGTGATTCCACTGAATGCAGCGCCCGCGCCTAGCTCGGCACGAACGATATGAGAGAACGTTTCGGTTATTAACTCTTCGCCCGGCTTTACCAACTGACGAATGGCAAGTTGATTAGCAAGTGAACCAGTTGAAGTGAAGAGTCCGGCTTCAAAGCCGAAGAGTGCTGCAACGCGTTCCTCGAGAGAATTCGCAGTTGGATCATCGCCATAGACATCGTCACCGACAGGGGCGCTCATCATTGCGGCGCGCATGGCATCACTTGGTTTTGTTACGGTGTCAGAGCGGAGATCAATCATTGGGCAATCTTCTCATGTTTGATCGCCGCTGTGGACTGTTGCGTTTCATCGAAGAGAATGACGAGATATAGGCCAGCCATCATGCAAATCCCTCCTACGATAGTCCGCCAGGTTAACCGCTCATGAGCTAGCGCTACTCCAAACGCGGCAGCAAAGATATATTCCATGGTGAGGATGATGCCAACACCCGTGGCTGACATAAATGACTGCGCCCAGGTTTGAACCATAAAAGCGAAGGCGCTTGCGGCAATTGCAGAATAGATGACTACCGCCCAAACGCCCTGATCGTGAGGGAGGTGAAAACCATTTTTAAAGGATCCGAGCAAAGCCAGTAAACCGACTGTTGCCATTTGGATCATGGCGAGGGCATATGAATCTCGATCAGGGCTCCAACGGCCCAATCCAATAATATGCAGGGCATAGAAGAGAGCTCCAACGAGCACAAAGAATTCGCCCAAGCCCATCGTCAAACCGTGAAGAGAGAGCAAGACCATTCCGATAGTTGCCAGTGTGACTGCGAACCATTGGATTTTAGAGATCTGATTTCGAAGGAAGATGGCTCCGATTAATGGTACGAAAATGGCGTACAGCCCTGTAATAAATCCGGCTTTGGCCACGGTTGTGAGGGTTAATCCAAAGGTTTGAAAGATGTACCCCAAGCCGAGCAAGAGCCCCGCAGCTACGCCCCGAAGCAAGAAACTGGGGGTGATATGGCGAAAGGATTGCGGGCGAATGACTGCCATGACGATTGCTGCCAAGATAAACCGACAGGCCAGAAATGAATTGACATCAATTCGAGCCAGCGAATCCTTCATGATCGCAAAGGTGCTTCCCCAAACCAGCGAGACTATCAGCAGCAACAGCGATGGAATTAATTTATGTTCTTTAAAATTCACTTTCGCTTACTTCTCATTTTTTTCAAAAGCGCTATTTCAGCACCGTGTTCTGGCTCTTGGCCGGGAGTCTCTAAAATGAGGGGAGCATTAGCAACTGCAGGATGAGCAATCAACTCTTCAAAAGCCTTGAGCCCAATCTCTCCATCACCCAAATTTTGATGGCGATCTTTAAGGGCGCCGCAAACATCCATAGAGTCATTAGTGTGTATCAACTTGATCCGCTCAATTCCAACCAGGGAAACCAGTAGGTCGAGGGTCTCGGTCATCCCACCTTTCTTAGCGATGTCATGTCCCGCGGCAAAGACATGGCAGGTATCGAGACAGACGCCGACCTTGGGATGCCATTCCAGGGCTTCAAAGTAGAGGAGCAGATCATCCAGTTTTTTAACGAGTGATTGACCTTGACCGGCCGTTGGCTCCAAAAGCAGCCACGGATCGGACTCTTTCAAATTATTTAATACTGGCATCATGCCCTTTTTGATCTGCTTCCAAGCAGTTGGCACATGTGTTACATCGACCGCCGACCCAGTGTGGATGACGGTTCCAAGCGCGCCAATTTCACGTGCTCGCTTTAACGAATATGCGGTTGATGCGAGCGAGTTCTCGTACGTTGCGACGGTGGGAGATCCCAGATTGATCAAAAATGGAGCGTGGACATAAGTATGAATATCTAGTTCGGCAGCGCGATCGCGAAATGCGGTATCGGCAGCGAGGTTTGCATCGGGCATCGCCCAGCCCCGCGGATTGGATGCGAAAACTTGGATCGCTTCCGCCTCGGTAGTGAGTGCATATTCAATCGAGCGCTTAGCCATTCCACCTGAGGTTGGGGTATGCGCCCCAATGCGAGGCAGATGTGCAGGACTAGGTGCTGGGCTCATGGGACGAGCCTACCCGAGCGTTATAACCACCGCAGAGCCACGCTTGACCTTGCTACCCACTTTGGGCGAAACGTTAGTGACGAATTTTCCCTTTCCGATCTTTCGGACGAGTACTTTGAGCTGTAAGTTTTCGAGAGCACTTGTGGCTGCGCTGCGCGAGAGTGAGTAAATATTTGGGATGTAAACCGTGGCAGTTCCCTGCGAGACGACAATGGAGACTATTGAACCTGGTAACACGGGAGTGGTTCCATCTGGGCTTTGGCTGATCACATTTCCGGCAGCGACTGTGTCGCTATAAGCGAAGGCTTGCTTCACGGACAATCCTGCGGCGGTGAGTTCGCTCTGCGCTTGCCCGCTGGTGAGGCCAATATACGAAGTGATTGTGATCGGAGCGCTGGAATCGGTAGTCGTTGGAGTTGGCGTGGGAGTTGGCGTGGGAGTTGGCGTGGGAAGCGGCTGGGCGCCTTGCGAAATTGTTAGAAAGACCGTGCCCCCTAGTTTGAGATGGCCCCCGCCTCCGGGCGCGGACGAGATAACTCTTCCCGCCGGAACGTTGGCATCGAACTGTTTATCTCCAACGACGACTGTCATTCCTATACTGGTAAGTGCGGTAGTTGCGTCTTTTTGATTCATGCCAACAACGGAGGGGAGCGAAATTCCAGAATTTGAAGCTACTAACGTGTAGAGGCCGCCTCCGATGAGCAGTAGAAGAATTAAGGTAAGAAAATATCGATTGCGTTTCACGCGCTTGGAAGTTTTGCGTCGCACTGCACCACTGCGGCTCATCGCTGGCACCTCCGCTTTTGCGCTGGGGACTTTTCCGCTAGGCATAAATGTAGGTTTGACTTCACTTCTCTTGAGCGAGAGCGGTTCCGTAAAGTTCTTCACCTTTGTTACTAAAGTGTTCCCTACTCTCACCTGTGGGCGGCTGTTCTTACGCCGTGTCGGCGTCGTTTCCAAGGGCAGGTCGAGGTCGAGGCTGAGCTGTGAACGCTTGGGATCGAGTTCTATCTGGATGCTTTGCAGCGCATCAAATAATTCCGCCCCATTGCGTTGTCGCTGATCAGGATTGGGAGATGTCGCTTTGATAACCAGAGCATCTAGAGCTGGAGGAATTCCAGCAGTCAGAGTTGAAGGCGCGGGAACTCTCTCGTTGACATGTTTAAATGCGATCTGAATGGGAGTATCACCATCAAAGGGTTTGCTTCCGGTCAAGAGCTCAAAAAACATAATTCCCAGCGAGTAAATATCGCTGCGAGCGTCGGAGATTCCTCGTTCCACCTGTTCCGGAGAGAGGTAGGAAACGCTGCCAAGTACCACGCTGGAATCAACGGTCATGGTGTTGCCCAGTAGGCCACCACGCGCCAAGCCAAAGTCGGCGATCTTGATCCGGCCATCCTTCGAGATCAGAATATTCTCGGGTTTTAGATCGCGATGATTGATTCCGAGGCTATGGGCCTGCGCCAGCGCACTCACCACGGGAACCATGTAATGGAGAAGATCGCGTGGAGTGAGGTGACCTCGTTCCACGAGAAGATCGCGCAAGGTAAATCCATCGACATATTCCATGACGATGAAGATGGCTTGAGCGCCACCTTCATTCCACCCTTGGTCTTGGATGGAGACGATATTGGGGTGGGAGAGCGCTGCGATCGCCTTGGCTTCGCGGATAAATCTGTTTACAAACTCTTCATCGTTGGCCAGGTGCGGATGCATGATCTTGACCGCTACAAATCGATCGAGGCGCAGGTCGGTTGCCTTATAAATTGAGGCCATTCCACCGGAGGCTATGAGCGAGATGAGCTCATATCGGTTATCGATAACTTCGCCGGAGAGATCTGACACGCTTAAATCTTAGAGGTTAGTTGAGCCCATTCAGGTGGAAATCGGCGGCGTCCCGCGTGCCTTCTTTCATAAAGTGGTTTCGCTGTGCCTCCAGGAATTCGATCATCTGGGCCTCTATCTCGCTCCCATCTCGCGCAAGGACCCGGCGCAATCCCACAATGGGTTCTAGGTCAATCCAAATCTTAGTTTCAACGAATTCTCGGATTGCACCCTGCCCTGACCCGACTCCTTCGAGTATAAGTAACTCGCTGGCTTCGATAGTAAAGGAGCTTCCCGGCAGTAATCGCTCCCAATCAAATTGCGTGGTTGTAAATGGTTGTTCCGCCCGATGCGCGCTCACGATCAATTCGAGTTTCGTAGTGAGTACGGCTCCGAGGGGATCGTTCCATCCCTCATAGAGATCATCCATGTGAACAACATTTACCGAGAAGCGATCGCGGTACTCATCGCTCATATGCTGGGCCAGCGTTGTCTTACCTGCCCCAGCAACGCCATCGATCGTGATGATCATTTACGACATCTACTTCATCGCAGAGGCGGGGACGTTGGCCACTCGCAACCAACGCTTCCATCCACCTATGGCTAAGAGAACAAAGATGAAGTACAAAATTGCAGTGAGGTAAGACCCGCCATGCCAGAACTGATAGGTATAAACGCCATCAACGACAAGCCAGAGTGGCCATGCCTCATAGCGCTCCAAGCACATTAATA
>CAIKID010000152.1 GCA_903827345.1 uncultured Actinomycetes bacterium
ACTGCGACCCCAGGAAGGTTGATACCTTTATTATTGCTAACAAATCCCGGTTGAATAACTTTGGTCACGACGTCATTGCCATTTACTTCAACAACTTCTACCGTCACTTTGCCGTCGTCAATCAAAATGCGATCTCCAGGACGGCAATCCCCCGCTAGGCCCTTATACGTGGTGCCGCATCTCTCTTTTGTGCCTTCTACTTCATCGGTAGTGATTGTAAAAATATCGCCACGGGCTAATTCATGTGGACCATCTTTGAATCGAGCAAGACGTATCTTGGGACCTTGCAGGTCAACCAGGATTGCAACTGGAACTTTTGCTGCAGATGCTGCAGCACGCACTAAGTCGAGTCGATTTTGGTGTTCATCATAACCACCGTGAGAGAGATTGAGTCGTGCCATATTCATGCCGGCAGCAATCAGCTCCGCTACCTTCTCTGGCGATTCAACCGCGGGACCCATCGTGCATACTATTTTCGCTCTGCGCATTTATCTAGCCGAAGCCTCTCTTTGGGGAACCAGGATTGGTTCCTATTAATTGTGCGTTTAATGCTCGAACCTTTATTTTATCGGTAATTGCAAAGTTAGACAGTCAAAGAACGTGATGTAGGAAGTATCGGCGCTGGTAGCCCGGTCTCCCCCAGCAAATATTCATCCACCGCTGCTGCGGCACTTCGCCCTTCGGCGATCGCCCAAACGATAAGAGATTGACCTCGGCCCGCATCACCGCAGACAAAGATTCCCTCTTCGGATGTGGCAAACTTCTCATCGCGCAGCACATTGCCGCGTTGATCGAGTTGTACCTCAAGTTGGGAAATGAGTTCAGATTTCTCTGGACCGAGGAATCCCATCGCAAGAAAGACTAGATCTGCTGGAATTTCACGTTCGGAACCTGCGACCCTTTCAAATTTTCCATTGATAAATTCGGTTTCAACGAGTTTAAGCGCCTTCACATTTCCAGCGCCATCGCCAATGAATGATTCTGTAGAAACGGCGAAGATTCTCTCGCCCGCCTCTTCGTGGGCGCTGCTGACCCGATAGATCATCGGGTACGTAGGCCATGGTTGATTCGATGGTCGCTCTTCTGTGGGGCGCGGGAGAATTTCGAGCTGAGTGACGCTCGCTGCACCTTGGCGAATCGCAGTGCCCAAACAATCAGCTCCGGTATCTCCACCTCCAAGAATCACAACATGCTTACCGTGTGCGTTAATTGGTGGATCCCCCGCTAACTCACCAAGTCCTTGTTGATTTCCCCAAGGGAGATATTCCATCGCTTGATAAATGCCCACATTGTCTCGTCCTGGAACACTCAGATCACGCCAATGAGTTGCACCAACGGCTAAAACTACCGCGTCGTAGCGTTTGCGAAGCTCAGAACCAGTTATATCGACTCCAACATTGACGCCGGCACGGAATCGCGTTCCTTCAGCCTCCATCTGTTCAATACGACGATCAACAATTGATTTCTCCATCTTGAATTCTGGAATTCCGTATCGCAATAGACCTCCAATGCGATCAGCACGTTCGTAGACAGCAACTGTATGACCAGCACGCGTCAACTGTTGCGCTGCTGCTAGACCAGCTGGCCCTGATCCAACTACAGCAATTGTCTTGCCAGTGAGGCGATCCGGAGGAAGTGGAACAACTAGCCCGTTACTAAAGGCCTCTTCAATGGTGCGAAGTTCTACCTGCTTGATTGTGACGGCATCTGAGTTAATTGCAACGACACATGCGCTCTCGCAGGGGGCTGGGCACAAGCGCCCAGTAAATTCTGGAAAATTATTGGTGGCATGAAGGCGATCAATGGCCTCGGCTCGCTCTGCGCGCCAGATCAAATCGTTCCACTCAGGAATCAAATTACCAAGTGGGCACCCCTGATGACAGAATGGAATCCCGCAATCCATACAGCGTCCTGCCTGCTTCTGTAAATCTGCGAAGGGTTGCTCTTCGTAAACCTCTTTCCAATCCTTGATGCGTACATCGACGGGACGGCGCTTGGGCGTCTGCCGCTGTGTTGTTAGAAATCCCTTTGGTTCAGCCACGGGTTGCCTCCATTATTGCTTCATCTACATTTATACCTTCGCGTTCAGCTTTCTCCATG
>CAIKID010000153.1 GCA_903827345.1 uncultured Actinomycetes bacterium
GGCAGGCAGTGATATCAATGCGATAATGGCAAAAATATAGGCACACCACATCGTGGCTACGCCAGAGGTAATCTTTGCCGCTAAGCCAGCATTAAATGCATTAACTCTTTGGAGAATCTTTTTGGGCATGAATGAAGTTTAATGAAGTTGAACTAATTCACCCCGCACATACTTATGAGTCGCTTGACCTCTTAAGACATGCACACCGCCAACTCCGTGTACGGCGAAGAACAGCGTTTCAAAGTTAGTTCGAGGATCTAAACCTGCTACCGCTGCGGTCATCTCATCGACCCCTATGACACAGACTCCTTCTGGTGCGTGGACCATCAACTTCGCTGCGCTATCTGGAATCCAACCGAAGAATTTGTTGTAGTGCGGGATGGTGCGCAGCGTGGGAAGGAGATTGAGTCCTGGCGTTCCAACCGCACTCTGCTTGCGAAAATTTGGGATATCGCCCGAAAGCGCCATCGCACCTGCGCTGCACCCCGCGAGGGCGCTACCGCTGCGCCAGTTGCGTTCGATCGCCTCCCAAACAGGCGTGTTTATAAGTGAGGTGGCCAGGTAAGAAGGATCGCCACCAGATATATAAATAAGTCCAGCACCTTCTATCTGCGCCGCCAGGTCCTCGCGCATCGCATCGCTCCGGGAAAATACTGGAAGGAAAACCTGTTCTGTATTTAACCGCTCTGCTTGCGCTGCACCTAACTCTTCCCAATAACGTAGGCGACCAACGCTTTCGCGACCCGCGGCAAGCGGCAACTGCACATATCGGTTCTTTAGACCACGTTCTATACCGCTTCTCAGCAAATCGCCCTCTAGGTCAGCCATTTCGGGCAGGTATTCACCAGAACCCACCAAGGCGAGAGCGCCGACGTGATCCATGCAGTGACTCTAGTCGGTAAGATTCGCGCCATGCGCTTTAGGAGAGTTACCGCGACAATCTCCATCGCAATAACCCTCCTCGCCCTCTCATTCAATTTCTTCGAGAAGACGGCGGGCAGCGCTATTCCGCGCTCTAACGTTCTTAAAGGCAGCAAACAATCCACAGGTGGGGATACCAATATCCTCTTACTCGGTCTGGATTCGCGGCGCGATGCCAACGGAAATGACCTTCCGCGCAAGTTGCTCGATTTGATGCACGTTGGATCGAGCTCCTCGATAGGTGGCTACAACACCAACACCATGATTTTGATACATATCCCTGCTGGCGGTAAGAGCGCCGTCGCCATTTCAATACCGCGCGATGATTATGTGGCGGTTGAAGGGTGGGGGATGCAGAAGATTAAAGAGGCCTACGGGTTGGCCAAATACACCTCTGAGAACGCGCTGATCAAACAAGGTGTCCAAAACCCACAGCGCGAAAAACTGAGTCGTGATGCTGGCCGCACCGCAACTATCTCAACAATTTCTAAACTGCTCAACGTTCCGATTGATCATTTTGCAGAGGTCAATCTGGTTGGTTTCTACGACCTCGCCACTGCTCTCGGAGGTATTCAGGTCTGCCTCAATCGCGCGGTAAATGATGCCCAATACTCGGGAGCAATCTTTCCCGCTGGACTACAGACCATCACCGGCGTACAGGCTCTGCAATTTGTGAGACAGCGCCATGGTCTTCCAAATGGCGATTTAGATCGCACCCATCGCCAACAAGCATTTATTACAGGAGTGATCACAAAATTCCGCACGCAGGGCATCTTCGGAGATCTTGGTAAATTGCAATCGCTGCTAACCGTTGCAAAGAAGGATGTCGTGATTGATGCTGGATGGGATGTTCTTGGTTTCTTGCCTCAGGCCAAAGCGCTTACCGGCGGTCACATAACTTTCCATACCCTGCCTATCGAAGGCTACGCTCTTCGCAACAAGCAGGATGTCAATATCATCGATATCCCAACGGTACAAAAATTTGTTCACGATCTCTTCTATCCAGCTCCAAAAGTCACGACTTCTCCCAAGCCTGGTGCGAGTGTGAGCCCTAGTACGACGCCAAAACCTAAACCCACTAAATTTAACTTTGCGCATTTGGCTAATGGATCTTCCGTTGCGGGTTCTGGAATTCCGTGTGTTAATTAATGTATATAGCCTTAGCTGTCTTGGTAGGAACGCTCACAGCAGCGCAATCGCGATTTAATGGCGAACTCTCCTTTCAAATCCATAATGGGATCGCCGCGGGTTTAATCTCAAATACAGTGGGATCTGTCGTATTGATAACGATCGCCCTGCTCTTTAAAAAGGAACGCGAAGGTATTTCGCGCACTATCGCCGCGGTCAGATCAAGACGTCTAGCTTGGTGGGAGATGCTCGGGGGTCTCGGGGGCACCATATTTCTTTGCACACAAGGTGTAACAGTCCCAGAAGTGGGAGTTGCTATCTTCACAATTTCACTTGTCGGCGGACAAACCGCTTCTTCGCTACTGGTCGATAAAATTGGTTTAACGCCTTCAGGTAAAAAACCAGTTACATTTGCGCGGATATTGATAGCTGCGGTGACTCTTCTCTCTGTATCAATTGCGGTCTATCCAGATTTGAGCAACTCTACATTTAAGATTTTGCCTATTTTGCTCGCTATCATCGCTGGGATAGTTGTTGCTTTTCAACAGGCAATCAACGCTCGCGTAAACGTGGTTTCAGAACGCCCATTAGCGACAACGTTCTTCAATTTTATTATCGGAACCTTCTTCTTGATTATTGCCCTAGCAATTAACCTAAGTCGAGGTGGAACTATTGGTCGGCTGCCGACAACTCCTTGGTTATATTTGGGTGGCCTCTTCGGACTGGCCTTTATCGCGGTATCCGCCTACACACTTAAACATATTGGATTACTTAACTTCATCACCTTTAGCGTAAGCGGCCAATTAATTGGTGCGCTACTCTTTGATTGGTTGGCTCCCGCTGCTCATACAACTGTCAGCGGCTATCTATTAACAGGAACCGCAATGACGATGTGCGCAGTGATCGCATCGCGGTTCATGAATGTACGTCGTGGAGTAAAAGCTTAAGCAGCTGCTCGCTCTTTTGCGGCGCTTTTGGCGGCGGCGATCGAAGCGCTCTTATGCTCGACAAAATCCGCCATTGCAGGAACAACACCAGCAAGGCCAAACTCTGACAAGATGATTTCTATATCGGTAGCGCCGATGGAGCTAAAAACCTGCTTCAAATATCCAGTCTGCCAATCCCATCCAGCACGAGGGGCGCCCTCTGCATACGACCCACCTTGAGAAACGATTACCGTGACCTTGCCGGTGACCTTCGTCGTTCCGGGCATCATGATCTGATCGATCCAAGCTTTAAGAACGGATGGAACGGCAAAGTTCCACATGGGAGTTGAGATCAGAATGTGCTTTGCGTTGTTGACCTCTGCAACCAAGGTGGTGCGAAATTCGTGGTTGGCTCGCATGGAAGCTGAACGGCTGGCCTCTGGGGTGTAACCGGCGTTGATCGTTTCCCCATCAAGGTGCGGGATGGAATCTTCAGCCAGATCTCGAGTAATGATCGCGGCGCCAGGGTTCTTCTCAGTGAAAACGGCGAGAAATTCCTTAGAGATTGAGCGTGAGATGGAGTGATCCCCAAGCGGGCTAACCTCAATGTGTAGCAAATCTGACATGTTTTACCTATCTGTTAGTTGATACATTCATAATAGTTGAAATTTCAACTATTCGCCATTTGAAAAAGGGTGAGATACTTACCCCCTTATGCCAAAGATTCAAGCCCCAACAGTTGCTCTGCATCGTGAATTGCGGCGTCAACAACTGATGCAAGCTGCGCTGGAACTCGCAATTGCAGATGGCGCAGAATCGATTACCGTTGCAGCAGTCGCTGCCAAAGCTGGACTTGCCCGTAGTTCAATTTACGAATACTTCGCATCGAGCGCAGACCTGGTTGCTGATCTTGTCCTTGAAGAACTCGACTATTACACCCGCAGACTTAGCGAAGCAGTTGCAGATGCGAGCGACCCTTACCTGCGCATCGAACTCTGGATCTCAGAAAGTTTGCGGTATGTCGCCGATGGTCGCCATATGTTGGTGAAGTCGTTAAACACAATTAATACACCAGATGAACGTAAAGATGAGATTGTGATGGGTCACCGCAGGATGATGGCGCCGTTGCAAGAGTCATTGATGGAAACCGGAATTGTTAATGTGCGTGCTGCCGCCGCACTATTGGCAAGCGTGACTGATGCGGCATCGGTAAGAATTGATGCCGGAAATGAAGCAGAGCTCGAAATCCGTAGCGCTGTTGCATTTGCGCTAGCCGGACTTCGAGCTCTGCCTCGAATTTAATTAATTACATAGCCGAGAAGGTAAATGGGATCGTCTGATCCTGTGACTTATCTCCAGCAGCGTTGTGATCGTTGGTTATAAAGAAGACGCATGTGGTGTGAACACAGTCGCCATTTGTGAAATAGGGAACTGGATGGAACTTAACCAAGCCCTTGCCTGAAGTGGCGTGTTGGGCAAGATCGGCCTTTACATTTGAAACCCACGCTTGTGCGGTCTGATCTGAATCGCAGACAGTAGGGGTTGCACCCTTAGTCTTTGGTGCCATGCACTCTTCGATGTAAACACCGTTCTTTACAGGCAACTTTGCAAACTTGAAGGTTACTACTGCGCCCTTGAGTGCCAAGTTCTTGGTAGGTGTAACGGTAACGACTGCCTTAGCGCTTGCGAGTGGTGCTGCCGCTACAACAAGTGCTACCGCGAGGGCAGCTATGAGCTTCTTCTTCATTGATATTTCTCTTTTCTAGTGGGTGATTTAGTTATTTATTAAAGGTAATAGGTAATTTTATATCGTGAGTGCGATCTTGAGTTCTCGTGTGGTCGGCGCGAACATAGATAGCGCATTGAACTTTCCGGCAATCAATTTTTTCGATCAAGGGTTGCACTTTCAAACCAACTGAGAAAGATCCTCCTGATTTAAAGGGGACCGCCAAGTTCTTGCCGTAACTAGGTGGGTTAGACGAAATCCAAAATGAAGCGGCACCCGATCCGGCCACATTCTTTCCGCCGCCGCACACACTGGGCAAGGTTCCGGTTGCAACAATCTGGCACATTTCTACATAGATTCCGACTGTCTTATCGAAGCCTTTTCCTGAAACGGTAATCGCCTCACCAGCGCTCACCTGTGTTGTTTTGGATGCGGTTAGAACTTCACCGCTTTGGCCTGAAACGGAATGTGCTGAGCCACTATGAACGACGATAAAAACAACGAAAGCGATAACGAGAAGTACTAGCCCGGAGAGAGCGGGTACCAACTTCGATTTCATGGCGTTAATCTAAGAGAATCCAGCGCATTTCGCTCCGACAACTTCGCCTCCCATGTCGGAAAAGGAGATGCCAGAATACGCTGGTGAGATCACGAGTGGTTGCTGGTGTCGCCCTTTGCGCACTCATCCTCTCCGTTTCTCCTACAGTGCAAGCGGCAGTGTCGGATATAAATGCAAACCAAGTCTCATTACCGATTGTGCATAG
This sequence comes from uncultured Actinomycetes bacterium, assembly GCA_903827345.1. Taxonomy (GTDB): domain Bacteria; phylum Actinomycetota; class Actinomycetes; order Nanopelagicales; family Nanopelagicaceae; genus PALSA-747. Next base: position 5,466 of record CAIKID010000153.1, read on the forward strand.
TGGGGAGGCGGCCCGATTTAAGCGAGTCGTTGCCCTTGCAAATGGAGCGGCCGAGATTGTCGCA
>CAIKID010000154.1 GCA_903827345.1 uncultured Actinomycetes bacterium
CGATCCGGTTTTTGAAATCTAAGCCTGCATGGTCGCTGCCGATGTGAATTCGCATGGAGGTATCTTCTCAAAAAAAAGTGGACCCCCGCCTTAACTGGCGGGGGTCCACGTGATATTTATTTCTATTTATGTTTGGCGGGTGCCGCAAAGAGAGCGCCGAAGCCGGCTGGAAGCCCCATGCCATGACCATTCTTTGCAGGAGCTGCATTTACTGCTGTGGTAACTACCGCTGTAAGTCCTGCAATTAAGGTGTTGGCTTGTGCCTGGGTGAATCCACCTGGTTTGACGCGAGCATTAATTCGCGCGGTCTCTGCAGCGACAATCGCGGCGATTAAGGCTGGAGTCTTGGTCCCTGCAATGGTTGCGAGAGATTGACCTGCTGCTAGATCAGCCTGTAATTGCCCGACGGTGATTCCTAAGGTTGTTGTAATCACGCTGAGATCTTGGGCGATGCTTAGTCTCAGAACCTGACCAATACCGGCGTGTGAAGCGTCTGATGAAGTAGGTGTAGGTGTGGCGTGTTTACCAGGACCTTCTTTTCCTTCTGCCCCGTCATCGCCACCAACTTTTGGTCGTGAAGCATGAGCTGCTTGGAGTGCGGCGAGAATTATGGTTGCTTGTGCCTGTGTGATCGTGCCAGCAGTAACGAGCTTTGCAAGTACTGTCGCGTCAGGATCTAGTGGGGTAACCGTTGGTGCCGGAGGAGGAGGCGGGGTCGTTCCGGTTGGAGTAGGGGTTGGAGTAGGTGTTGGAGTAGGTGTTGGAGTAACAGAGGATGAACCGATTGTTTCGCCAGCTTTAGCGGCAGCTGCAATCGCGGAGGCAAGAGAAGCAATCCACCCCGCAGATATTGATGATGCACCAGAGACTCCTGCGATGTTTGCACTTTGGGCGGCGAGTGCTTCGCTAGTCAAAGTAGGAATTGCGTAATTTGCAAAGAAGGCATTCTGACCGGTTGGTTGTACGGGTGTAGTGATGCCAGTAATTTTATAGATACCACTCGCAGTATCAACGGTGATCGCAACTTGCACGTTCCCACCGTAACCGCCATCTGGTTGCAACGAGCCAGTGAAAGTAACAGGGGTCGCATTCGCCTGTTGCATTTGAATTAATTCGACGAGAGTCATCGCACCCAGCGCGGTTACTCCGACTATCTTCTTCGTCGTTGCTTTCATGTTGATCTCCATTCCTAGGAGAGTAAATTTATTCTTTCTACACTTAACAAACTATAGAATTTAGGAACTCACACCGTTTTCTAAGAACATTCAATCCTTCTGTTAACTATTCGACGCTCATTAAAATAGATAGAACATTTATTTGTATTAGTTGATTAAAAAGGCCCCCACCTTAATTGGCGGGGGCCTTTCGGTTTTACTTTTATTGCAAGTTATTAGTTACTTGGGGGAGTGAGTGGTGCACCAGGCATACCCATTCCGTGTCCCATTCCACCCTTAAATGGTGTGGCATTTACAGCAGCCGTAACCGCAGTTGTAAGCCCTGCAATTAAGGTTGTTGCTTGAGCTTGAGTCAACTTTCCAGCCGTCACGCGAGCATTGATCTCTGTGGTTTCTGCTGCAACAAGCGCAGTGATCAAAGCAGGAGTCTTAGTTCCAGCGATCGTTGCGAGAGATTGTCCTGCAGCGATACCGGTCTGTAGTTGAGCGACGGTGATTCCAAGGGTTGTTGTGATCAAGTTTAGATCTTCACCCATGTTAACTCCGCCAGGTCCACCTTTTCCGTGGCCTTTGCCCATACCGCCATTACCTGCGCCCATTTGTGGGTGCGCGGCTTGGAGAGCGGCAAGAATAATTGTTGATTGTGCCTGTGTGATGGTTCCAGCAGTAACAAGCTTTGCGAGAACTGCGATATCTGGATCGACTGGTGCAACATTTGGTGTCGCTGTCGAAACAGTGTGAGCCTTATTGGAAACCGTTGCTCCATGTGAACCATGTTGTGATGCGCTAGCAATACCGACGCTTCCCATTGAAATTGCAGCAATGAGTCCGGCAACCATAAGTGGCTTCTTTGTATTCATATAGCTTTCTCCCTCTTTCGATTGCAGGTTTCCCTGCTATCGGTTCGTTACAGATGCCTTCACATCCGTATGAGGAGAGATAACTCCTTCAGCCTTAAAGAGTTGCCCGATGATGCTGAGAGCGGCGTGGGAGTATTTTTGGATAATCGGTATGTAACTTCCAGGATATTTTCTCACCGAGCGTAAAAAAGAGCCATAGTTTCCACTCTTCCAAAAACTTCTCAGGTTTCTCACAATGTACCGATGTGTCCAGGCTGTGGATGCCGATATCCCGATTGGGGGAGACGATGAAAACCTTGGATAGAACGAAAACAATTTCCATCACCATGACAAGTGTTCTTGCAATTTCACTTTCAGGTTTAGCGACTCCCTCTATTGCGCAAACTCCGTCGAAAAAGATTCATATGGCGGGCCGAGTAACAAATACTTCAGCAAACACAATTCGCAATGGCAAAGGTGCGCCGTCAAATGCACTGGGAATCGATGGAGATTTTTACATCAATATTCTTAAGTTTGATCTTTACGGCCCCAAAGCAAATGGGCGCTGGCCAGCACCAGTTTCACTTCGTGGACCCGCTGGTGTAAACGGCGCTAATGGAAAAGCTGGAGCCAGCGGAGTTGCTGGAAAGAATGGAGCGAGTGGTGGCAAAGGATCTGCAACATCTGTTGCAGGACCTAAAGGAGCCCAAGGACCAACTGGACCAACTGGACCACAAGGTTCGCAAGGTTTAACTGGACCACAAGGAGTTCAAGGAGCAACGGGACCCACTGGAATCAAGGGGGATGCAGGCGCGACTGGACCTGCTGGGGCGACCGGCGCAACTGGACCAGCTGGCCCAATGGGTGCTCCAGGCTCAATGGGTGCGAGTGGCTCTCCAGGTTCACCGGGAGCAACGGGTCCTTCCCAGGTGTCTATCGGCGTCATTAGTTTTTCTCAGCAGTTAAAGGCAGGAGCAGGTGCTTCGGTCGCCTCAAATCCTTTTGGAACATTTGCGCCCGGCAAAGAGTATTTAGTTCATTTGCAAATTTACGGGGTGCGAGCAGTAACAGATTTTGCTTCACTGAACATAAGCATTTATGCACTGGGTGGATCACCAAACATTCAAATGAGTTATTTGATTAGTGATGGTCGAAGTTTTCGAACTCCGCTTGGTGAAAACGACACGAATTTAGATGTTATAGCCACGATTGACGGCTCTTCGGTTCCAACGACATTTCAGCTCGGTGCGACCATTTCAGCATTGGACAACACATCGTCGGATTCAATTACTTTTGCTGGAACCTTTGTTGACCAACTTGTGGGATCGCTCACCTAAAAGGCTGGAGCGGGTGACCGGGATCGAACCGGCATGGCCAGCTTGGAAGGCTGGGGCTCTACCATTGAGCTACACCCGCAAATGAGAATCCGCTGCGTAAATCAGCGTAATCACGCGTAAATCGTAAGGATTGCCAAACGATTCGCCCGAATCTTACACCGTAGA
>CAIKID010000155.1 GCA_903827345.1 uncultured Actinomycetes bacterium
CTGCTCCAGATATTCCTAAGGCAAGCGAATAACACGCCAAACTAAATTCGCCGAGAATCGTCCGAAACAAGATAAAAGCAGCAGAGGTGACTAGCCAGCCGATCAGTATTCCAAGAGTCACCAATCCATGTTCATTCGTTTTAATAACAATGATTGCGAAGGTCGCACAAATTGCGGACACAACAGAAAGCAATCCAGCTAGTCGGGCGCGTGGTCTGGATGATTTTCCAGTCATAAGAGCGGCAGTAAATAGGAGTATTGCCGCCAGTGAGAAGAACGAGACTTGGGTAATTCGAGAGATATTCCGCCAACGCTGGCCGAATAAGATCAAAAGCGATATCAGAATGAAGATTCCACCGAGATACCCACCAATTTCCGAGAGTACTTTGCGCTTCGAACCGTCCCCGTCTGCGACTAACAGAAATTCAACTTCGACCTTGTGTTTATCTTCTCGAGTCATTTCGCCACGAGAAACTAAATTCTCGAGCGCTTGGGTTAACTTCTTATCGACTATGTTGCTCATTTGCTCCCGCTCTGGCTACATTCGTTCGGCCAACAACAGCTCAACAATATTTTCAGGACGCTGGGTTAGTTCCCAATCAGGGTTGGACCGTCCACGGCCAACCGCGATAAGGAACGATGCGCGCTCTTGAGCGCTATCTCCACCATGTCCACCTTCATCAATGTGGCCGTGGTCTGTCGTAAGGACGATCAACCAGGGCTCCCCATTCTCTTTTGCTCGGTGCGATACAGCGCTCTCGAGTTGTGCGACTAAGCCATCTATTCGCCTTATCGCTTCTAGGTACTCTTCTCCAACAACACCTCGCGTGTGGCCTATTTCATCTGCTCCACAGAAATAGACAAAGCTGACATCGGGGCCGTTCTTTTGAATTTCATACACTGTTTCAAGGGCGACTTCGGCATCAATACTCTTGTATCCGTGAACTTCGCCATCGCGGACTCGAACCCGATGTTTGAGGGAGAGTTGTTGTTCACGTCGCTCGTGAATGATGGGCCCAAGCCCACTCGGATCCACTATCGGAGGCCAACCAGCTGCTGCAAAGGTTGTGGTTGATTGATCTTGGTAAAAGGCGCGGCTTAACAGATCTGGGCGATGGAGCAGGTTATGCCCGATAAATTTATTGTCCTTAACTCCATGCTGTGCATGGGTAGAACCGGTGAGAATTGTCGACCATCCAGGACCCGACCATGTAGGGACTTCAACTTCGAGTGGAGTGTAGAAACCCTCTGCTTTTAGTGCGGCAAGTGTTGGTGCGGCACCCGATTCAATTGCTCGCGAAAGTATCAATCCATCGATACCAATGAGAAGGATCTTGGTTTTCATAAGGATCATCCTCTCACGGAAAGTATCCCATCGACCGATGAGCAGCGTTATATTGAACGTGCAGGGCGTAAAGAACCCAGGAGGAAGAGGTTCAAGATTATGGAGAGGGCGACCATCGCGCCACCAGCAAGGAAGAGCGCTCGCGAGTAATTAGTGGCCAATAAACCCAGCCCAACGTTGTGCAGAATCAATCTCGTCGCCTTTAGCCGCTCTGAGACATCTCCATTTTGCCGAGCATTTGATGGACCCCCACCCAGGACGGCTGGTATCAAATATGAAAGAGCACCCAAGCCCATTTGAAGTGCAAAGCCGATACCCAAGATATAAATGAGAGATTCGGCATGGGAACTCACTAATTTCCATTTATCGTTCTTTGCGATATCAATTCCTAGACTCGTTAAAGAGATAACCAGCCAAATCAAAGATGAGACCGTGCTTATAAATGAGAAAGGGCTATTTCTTTGTAATACGAATCGAAAATGCGGCGATAAGAGGTAAATCCAAGATCCAAGATAGGCAATAATTCCGATCAAGGCGATGACACGAATATTGATTAACGCACCGGTATCTACTGCAAGTACCGAAACAATCAACCACGGAAGAGATCTATAACCGTGATTCTCGGCTTTAGCAGGCAGCTGTGTCCGCAACATTGTCGGAATGAAGGTGATGAGCGTGCCAGCAACCGTGATGCCTATCCAGCCGAAAATATTAGTTGAATAGTGGGCGAGAAGTAATCGATACTTAAATTCGCCTTTTGGACCTTGCGATAGAAATCCGCCAAATAGTCCCCCGAGAATTAGGAAGAGAGCACTCACTATATAGAAGTGGGGGATCTTCTTGAATCGAGTTGGAAGCGCTCTTTTGATTTGAATTTGTATCGATCGCACATGCAAACCTGCACTGATTATTACCGCTGTCGCTCCAAAAGCCATCAAGGTCTTAAGGCCCTGTATCTTTCCAACGATGACAGATATTACGCCAAGGTTAAGAAGAAGAACTCGAACTAAGTAACGTTTGCGATCGGACTCGGGAGGCAATCTCAACATGGTAGAGGTGAAGTGTGAACTCCACACGAAGATTAAATTTGTAATTGCACCTAGTAGTAAAAGGTGAACCCATATCCACTTCGGGTCGCCGCTGCCTTTAATCCATGGCAAGCCACAGATGAGCGCAAGTAGATATAAGGGGGTTGGGATGTGGGCGTACCTGTGCCACTTGTCCCTTCGCATTTATTGATTGTAGTTTGGATAAGGCTGCCAAACCCTAGTTTCGACAGCCTTATCACTAAGTAAAACGGGCTTTATCGGCCCTTCTCAGGATTTAGCACGCCACCGATTGGAACCACGCTATTTGCAGGGAAGCCACCGCGCTTAGCGTGTTCGCGAATGATTGCCTCATCGGAGGCAGCATAAATACAGTAGATCTTGTCTCCTGCTGCATAGCTTTCTATCCATTCGATAGCACCACCTTCTTGATGCATCGCATCGAGAACTCCATCACTTACCTTGGAAATATTCTTTAAATCTTCCTCTGCAAGTGATC
>CAIKID010000156.1 GCA_903827345.1 uncultured Actinomycetes bacterium
CGGTAATCAGCTCCCCATTGGTCGTGCACCGCAATCCACGCCAGCGCCAGCCTTTGGAGGCGATGCGCCTTCTCTGGCCCAATAGCTTCTAATGGATGCCCAAATTTGGCACTCGTGCGACTCTTCACTTCAACAAACAACAACCTGCCGTCCAGCCTCGCGACTAGATCTATCTCGCCCTCCTTTATGCGCCAATTCGTTGCGATGATCGTGGCTCCAAGATTCTGCAGGTGTGTAGCAACAATCTGCTCTCCCTCTGCACCTATCTGATTGGCCCTCTTTGTCATTCCGAGAAAGTAGCGCCATCGAATATCAAAAAGAATTATGCGGAAGGGCGTTGTTGAAAAACTTCGCTTGTTGATTGAAGTAAGGATTCAATACCCAATCAACTCTTCAGGTAATTTTCCTATTACTTAGATTAAATATATTTTCTAAAAGGATTATTACACAGGCACTTGTCAACATGCCAAATTTTGATAACATTTTTGCAGGTGCAGTTATCCGTCTGCAACTTACTACGACAAGAATGGGGAACAATGTGTTGAACAAAAAAGGAGTTATCAGATTAGTACTTAGCGGAACATTAGTAGCATCTACTTTCACTGTGGTGCTAGCGCCTGTGACTAGCTTCGCAGCACCAGAATGTCCTGTCACTTCGATCATCGGCTGCGATGCGTTGCCGACTGCGATGTCTGTTATACCAGCAAACAGTACCTTCGGCGGTGGAGGAAGAGGTCCAACGAAAATGTAGTTGCTCGAAACGCATCATTGCGGTGACCGGCACTCTTGATTTCTTGCTTCCCATTCATTTGTGCCAGTCATTTTTCACTTGCGGCTTTCTAAACACTGGCTTGGACGTTTTTCAAAGCCGACGTTGATATCACACAAGCCAATGAACCCCATAAAGAGCTTCCTTTTTGATTAAATCAAAGAAGCGATATTCGCAAAACTCTTGCGATGAATCTCTGTAATGCCCAACTCTTGCAGAGCTGCCGTATGAGCGGCCGTTGCATATCCCTTGTGTTTTGCAAAGCCATAGCCGGGGTATTTAACATCCATCTCGCGCATGATGCGATCGCGATAGACCTTCGCCAAGATGGATGCGGCGCTAATGCTCAAAGCGACTTGGTCGCCCTTCCAGACTGCCAGATTCGGGATGGCGAGCCCTTCGATGGCATATCCATCGGTGAGCACGTATTCAGGTGGGGTCGTTAGTGAGTTAATGGCGCGGCGCATGCCTTCGAGGTTGGATTTATGAAGTCCAAATCCATCGATCTCTTCTGGCCCAATTTCGATGATGGAGTAGCTCAGCGCTTCTTTGATGACTACTTCGTAGAGTTCTTCCCGAACTTTTTCGGTTAAGGCCTTGGAGTCGCGCACCCGTCTGAGAGCAAGGGAATCAGAATCTTTGAGAATGACTGCTGCAATTACCAGAGGGCCAGCACAGGGACCGCGCCCGGCCTCGTCGACTCCGGCAATTCGCACAACTCCGCTCGCGCGCAGTGAGGCTTCAATGCCGGGCATTGGGATTACTTTTTAACCGGGACCCTCGACAGGTCATGACCGACCGATAAGAACTTAAGGTGGCCCAGCGGCCAGACGACTAATTCAGCACGTCCCACTACATCCTTGAGTGGAACGAATCCTTTGTGAACATCGTCGGTATGGAAGCGCGAATCTGCGCTAGCACCACGATGGTCGCCCATAACCCAGATAAATCCCTTAGGAACGGTTACGTCAAAATTTGAATCGCTCGGGGTATTTCCCGGGAAGAGGTACTTCTCATCAACCGAAGTTCCGTTTACCTGGAGGTGGCCCTTTGGATCGCAACACACAATGTGATCGCCACCAACTCCAATAGTGCGCTTTACCAAATATTGAGTAGCTGGATCTGGCATCACGCCAACATCAACGAGTGCGCGCTTGAGATCTCGAGCGAAAACATTACCGGTGGGAGCAGGAGCACTTCCCAGCCATCCAGCTGGATCTTTGAATACAACGACCTCGCCGCGGCGAATGTCGCTAAACATTGCCGAGAATTTATTGACCGCGATGCGATCGCCAATTCCCAAGGTATTCTGCATTGATCCCGATGGAACATAGAAAAAATGTACGAAAAAGGTTTTAATTATTATCGCGACAATAAGAGCCGATACAACAATAATCGGAACTTCTCGAAGCAGCGAACCTTTTTTGGGAAGGCGCATCGTAAGAATTATTAAGCTTGTTCGGCTGGTGTCTCAGACTCTGCAGCAGCAACTTCTTCTACGACTGCTGGAGTTTCGACAACTGCCTCTACAACCTCAGGAGTAATTACCTCTTCGATAACTACCTCTTCAACAATTACATCTTCAACAATGAACTCATTGTTAGCGCCACGACGCTCTTTAATCTTGGCAGCCTTGCCGCGAAGATCGCGTAGGTAGTAAAGCTTGGCGCGACGGACATCTCCACGACGAACCATTTCAAACTTTTCAATAACTGGGGTGTGCACTGGGAAGGTACGTTCTACTCCAACACCGTATGAAAGTTTACGGATTGTGAAAGTCTCGCGAACTCCGGCACCCTGACGGCGAATTACTACGCCTTGGAAAACCTGGATACGGCTCTTGGAGCCTTCGATAACACGAACGTGGACCTTGATCTCATCGCCAGAGCGGAAGTTAATAATGCCCTTTTTGAGCGAGGCGGCATCAACCGCATCCAAAACGTTCATGGGTAATCCTTTGCTTATGGGACCGTCGTAAGAGGGCCTGCCAATATTGTTATTCGTTGAAGACCGTATCTTGCCATAGTCAGGCTGGGCTAGCCAATTTCGAGCGTGAGGAGCGCGTGTAGGGCTGCTCCAGCGGCAATAACCATATCCTCCCCAGGAGGGGCGCCTTTTCGACCGCTCACGATCGCCCCAGCTTCTCGGGCAATCAGCCCCCCGGCAGCGAGATCCCACTCCTTAAGCCCTATTTCATAATAACCGTCAACTGCACCGCTGGCCACGTGGCAGAGGTCGACTGCGGCGGCCCCATTTCTTCGGATATCGCGGACCCGAGGGATCAAATCTGCAATCTTCTCCCCCTGTCGCACCCGCTCATCCACATCGTAGGAAAATCCCGTCGCAATCAATGAATCTTCTAAAAGATCTGCGTTGGAGCAATGAATCGCTCGGTCATTGAGAAATGCCCCTCCTCCTCGACTGGCGCGCCAGAGCGAATTGAGCGTGGGTGCATAGACGATTCCGATAAGAACTCCGTCGGCATCCTTCGCCGCAATGCTGATATTCCAACCCGGTAAGTTATAAAAATAATTAACCGTGCCATCGATCGGATCGATCACCCAGGTAATGCCTGATCGCGATTCGCGATTCGCGCCCTCTTCGCCGATGATTCCATCGCCCGGGCGTGCCGCCAAAATTTCGCCAACAATCATCTTCTCGCAAGCAATATCCATGTGTGTAGCGAAGTCCCGCGCTGAACTCTTCTCGTTGATATCGAAGGTATCGGGGCGATTGCTCAATAATTCGCCAGCGCGCTGTGCAATTCCTTCTGCGAGCACAAGTAGCTCCGCGATGAGCTCGGTCTGCGATTGCTGCTTCATGGATAGAATCTAGGTATGTTTTCTCCGTATCGCAAACTCTTCGCGGTACCTGGAGCGCTCCGATTTTCGATAGCTGGTTCCATAGCTCGCCTGCCGATCTCTATGACCTTGCTCTCCATCACCTTCGTGATCGTTCATGTAAAACACTCCTATACATTGGCTGGAACCGTGGCTACCGGAGCCTCCTTGATCTCAACGGTTTTTAGCCCAACCTGGTCGCGTTATGCAGATCGACTCGGGCAACGCAAGGTGCTGCGCTTTACCATCCCCTTTTACATCATCTTCGATCTCATCTTTCTCATCGCCATTAGTAAGCACGCCCCGACCTACATTTGGATGAGCGCTATCTTCATAGCCGAAGTCTTTCTTCCCAATGTCGGAGGACTAGTACGTCGGCGTTGGCTTTGGGTTCTCTCTGAAGACCGTGTCATGATAAATACCGCCTACTCCTATGAAGCGTTGATGGATGAGATTATTTTCATTATTGGACCCTTGGTCGCGTCTTCAGCGGCAACATTCATTTCGCCAGCTGCCGGCATGATTATGGGTTTCTCTTTCATGGCGGTCGGAACCACTCTCTTCATTTCACAACGTTTGACCGAACCTCCACCTTTTAAAAAGGATGAGAGTGGGAGGCATGGTTTTGTACTTGCCATGCCGGTCGTCAAGGCGGTCTTCTTCCCCTTCATATTCCTCGGGGCTTTTTTTAACTCACTCAGTCTGAGCGTCGTCGGATATTGCCAACAACATCATGACGCCTCGTACACCGGACTGGTTCTCGCAATCTGGGCGGCTGGAAGCGGAGTGGCAGCCATTTTCAATGGCTCGATCAAGTGGCGCTTGAAGGACGCATCGCGTTTTCGCATCAACCTGGTTGCAATCTTGGTGCTCTCGCTCCCCTTCTTCTTCATTCACTCGATCGTGGAGTTATCTATTGCGCTCTTTATCTCGGGGATCGGAGTCGCACCGCTGATCATCGCTGGCTACAACGTTGCAGAGAAATCTGTTCCACCAGAGAAGGTGACAGAGACGCTCTCCTGGGTAATCGCCGGACTCTCCTTGGGCGGCGCACTGCCGGGAACCCTCACCGGACATATCATCGATTCTCAAGGGGCGGCCAAGGCATTTATCGTCCCCATCATCTGCCTCTTTCTAGGGAATCTGGCAACGCTGCCTTACTTGCGGACCTGGCGCAGGATTTCAGAGCATTAGCACCGCCCAAATATCCCAACCTTGACCCCCCTCTTGTGGCACTCTTTGCCCGTGAGCGACTTACGGTTAATTGGACGGTCAGATGACGGCAGCGAACTCGAATTGCAGTCGAAAGATGGCGTCAATTTCAGTCTTCGCATCAGTGATCAACTCCGCTCCTTAGTGAATCAACCTCGATTAGTTTCTGTCACCAATCAGGATGACGAGTCATCACTCACCGTAAAAGATGTACAAGCCCGCTTGCGCGGCGGTGAGAGCATCGACTCGATCGTACGTACATCTGATTGGAGCGCAGAGAAGGTCGAGAAATTCTCCGGACCGATTTTGCAGGAGCGGGCGTATGTCATTGGATTAGCTCTCGCAGCACCACTCCGTAAAGAGAAACACGCTCCCACCCTTTCAGCCGCAACGATCTCCCAACTTGCCCCTCGTGGGGTCGATATGGCACTCGTTGAATGGAATACCTGGCGTTTACCTGATGGCTCCTGGAACATCATCCTTTTCTACCCCACCAAGAACGGCGGAACCAGCGAGGCGAATTGGTCTTTCGATCTCAACAATCGCAGCATGGAAGCGCTAGACGATGGTGCAGCCTGGATCGCTGGAGATGAGTTAGAAGCACATGCCGCAGCTCCATCACACGGAATTGTCTACCCAGCAACTACGCCCGCTCCGCGATTGGTCGCGGTTCGCGAAGAGTCTGATCTATCGGAACTTCCTGGACCGATCAAAATTTCTAGTCTCGATGCCATAATCAACTCCGGACCTAGTCAGGTAGATGCAGTGTCTGATGCAGAAAAACGCGATGGAATTACCAAACGTCTAAAGATTCCATCCTGGGATGACATCATGTTCGGCGGGCCTAAAGGAACTTCAGAAGAGGAATAGCAGTCTCCAACTCAGTAACTCCGCCGTGATGCCCCACCATTGATGACTCCTGCGGGACACGGCTCGGATCGATCAAGATGACCTCATCATGCGCAATCGCCATGAAATCTCCCATGCGCTCGCAGCTCTCGGGTGAAACAACCGCTCCGAAAGTTTGGTTCGCAACCATTTCTTCGCGCGAATAAATAGTGGCGCGTCCGCCCAAATATTCACGCCATTGTGCAATCGCCTCCGGCGCAGCTCCTTCATTGACATACATGTGGCGAGCCCGCGGTTCTCCACCGACGAGGGTGATGTTATCCATCAATTTATTGTCTTGGCCCAGAACAATCTTCTCTCCTACGTTTACCATGCCATGGTCTGCCGTGATGTACAGATCGGTGTTCTTCGGCAGGCGTGCCATTAACGCACTTATAAGTTCGGCGATCTGTCCCAAAGCTAATAGCCATTTCTCACTACCGACACCATCATTGTGGCCGGCATGATCGAGCGCATTTATATATAAGTACGTGAATGAGTATGGTTCAGCGAGCGCCGCAACAGCAGCTTTAACCATCTCGTCGCTGCGATTAGCACCTACATACTTCGCTCCACGTAACGCAGCTTGAGTGAATGCGCTTCCCTCGTAACGCTTCTCGGCGATATTCGTAACCGAAATCCCATGTTCCACGCCGCGCTCAAAGAGTGTTGGTACCTTCTGCCAGAAGAGTGGATCAACTCGATCATCCCATTTGAGTGCATTGAGCAATCGTCCTGGCGTTCCAGAATTGGGAACGCGTACCGTGTATCCCAGCATTCCATGGACGCCTGGAAGTTCTCCGGTGCCCAAACTCGTCAGATTAGTAACAGTGGTTGATGGAAAGTGCGATGCTAATTCGGAAGTTGATTTCACTGTCGCAAAAATTGGAAACTGTGATTTATAACTCTCGAGCGACTTAGAACCCATGCCATCGATAAGCAGGAGGCAGGTCCTTCGCGATTCGGCGAGCGCGAGACGATTCTCCGTGCCCGGAAGCCCAAGCGTCGCAAAGATAGATTGCGACAGATCTGCCAGTCCAAAGCCCACATCCCCATCCTGCCGTAAATAGCGTGGCAAGATACGCGCCATGGCACGCACCCCTAAAGCCGTTCTCCCGAAAGCTGGAGAGAACCCCGGCAAGATCATCGATATCGATGTCTCACAAGAGATGTCAGAGTCGTTTCTCGAGTATGCATATTCGGTTATTTACTCCCGAGCACTGCCCGATGCCCGCGATGGGCTCAAGCCCGTGCAGCGTCGCATCCTGCATCAGATGTTCGAGATGGGGCTACGTCCCGATAAAGGACATGTGAAGTGCGCTCGCGTTGTTGGCGAAGTGATGGGAAAGTTGCACCCACACGGAGATGGCGCGATCTATGACGCCGCCGTGCGTCTAGCCCAGCCTTTCACCACCCGCCTCCCCTTGATCGATGGCCACGGTAATTTCGGTTCGCTCGATGCCGGGCCGGCAGCCATGCGTTACACAGAAGCGCGCCTGGCCCCAGCGGCTATGGCGATGGTTGATGAGGCCGATGAAGATACCGTCGATTTTGGCGGCAACTATGACGGTCAACTCTTGGAACCACTCGTACTTCCCGCCGCCTTCCCCAATCTCTTGGTCAATGGCGCAACAGGTATCGCGGTCGGCATGGCTACGAATATGCCCCCACACAACCTCGGTGAGGTAGTCGCCGCGGCCAAGCACCTCATCGACAACCCAAAGGCAACCCTCAGGGCCCTCATGAAATTTGTTCCTGCACCGGACTTTCCAACCGGCGGAGAAATCATCGGCCTCGAAGGTGTCGCCGATGCATACGCCAGCGGCCGTGGCTCTTTCAAAGTCAGAGCAACCGCTGTCATCGAAAAAGTTTCTTCGCGTAAGCAAGGAATTGTTATCACCGAATTTCCATACAACATCGGACCTGAAAAGGTCGTCGAGAAGATCGCCGTCCTTGTTAAAGGGAAGAAGATCCTTGGAATCTCCGACATCATCGATCTCTCGGATGGGCAGCAGGGCACAAAAGTTGTCATCGAAATCAAGAATGGCTACGAGCCCGAAGATATTCTCGAGCAGTTATACAAGCTCACCCCCATGGAAGATCAGTTCTCCGTTAATGCTGTGGCACTCGTCAACGGCAAGCCACTCACCCTTGGCTTAAAAGAACTGCTCCAGGTA
>CAIKID010000157.1 GCA_903827345.1 uncultured Actinomycetes bacterium
AGAAGCCGATAATAAAGTGGCTAACCGAGCCAGCCCCCAGAACTATTAATCGACGAGAAGTTGACGATTTAATGAAGGCTCGTGGAGCATCTTCTTCACTCAACTCTTCATGGGTAGACATTCCCACAATCCTGCAATATCCACCTGCGGGAATAGCTTTTACGCCAAATTCAGTCTCACCGCGCGTTATCGACCAGATCTTGTAACCAAAGCCCAGAAAGAATTCGGTCACTTTCATGCCGAACTTCTTGGCGAAGAAGAAGTGGCCAAACTCGTGAATCATTACTGAAAGAAGAAGGGCAACTACAAAGGCTAGTACTCCGAGGGATTGCAACATTATTTCTTCTCCAGAACTAGGGAATTGGCAACGATCCGTGCATCATTCTCGATAGCGCTGACATCAGATAAATTCCGGATGGCAGAGTTTGCGATCGAATCTAATTTTGCGGTTGTTGCTGCAACGATCTCTACGATGGCAGAGAATTCCAGTTCACCATTCATGAAGGCGGTGACGGCAACCTCGTTGGCAGCATTAAAGACTGCAGGTAATCCTCCACCTCGGGTCCCGCAATGCCGAGCCAAATCGATAGCAGGGAATCGAGCGTTATCTACCGGGGCGAAGTTCCAGGAGTGCGGAGCGCTCCAATCAACCGCTGCTGTCGCATGCGCAGTTCGACCAGGAGCGCCTAGCGCGTAGGCAATCGGACCCTTCATATTCGGAGGGCTGAGCTGGGCGATCGTAGCGCCATCTACAAATTCGACCATCGAGTGCACGACCGATTGCGGATGAATAACCGCTTCAATCTTCTCGTAGGGCAGGTCGAAGAGATAGTGCGCTTCAATGATTTCTAAACCTTTATTTACTAGCGTCGCAGAGTTGATGGTCACGACCGGTCCCATAGACCAGGTGGGATGGGTGAGGGCTTCGGCAAGAGTCACACTCGACAAATCTTTGCGATCGCGAAACGCTCCTCCACTGGCAGTCAGAATCGCGCGCTGTATCTCGTTTTTACTGCCAGCCATAAAGCATTGATACAAAGCGCTATGTTCGGAATCAACCGGCGTTATCCGATCTAATCCAAATGCTGCGACTAGCGCCCCACCGGCAACGAGCGACTCCTTGTTAGCCAGCGCAACTTTATTGCCCGCAGCTAACGCGGCAAGCGTTGGGCCCAGTCCAATAGAGCCGGTAATTCCATTGAGAACGATGTCGCAGGTAATCGCTGCAATTTCACTGGAAGCGTTGGCCCCATCGATGACGGTAATTCCGGCGGCGAGAGAGCGCGCCATATCGCCCTGCGAGCTGACGCCGATTATTCCAACACCAAATTTCTGTGCCTGCGAAATAAGAGTGGGAATATTGGATCCACCTGCAGAAAGGGCAATTACCTTAAATTTATCTGGGTTGGCTGCAATAACTTCGAGCGCTTGTACGCCAATAGATCCGGTGGACCCAAGAATGACGATCTCGCGCATGCGGTTATCTTCCCTTATTCTGCTGAGGAAATATTGAGTTCGGCGGCGGCGAGTTGGCCACAGGCGCCATCAATCTCACGACCTCTGGTATCGCGCACGGTTACCGGTACGCCATAACTTTCCAAGATTGAAACAAAGGTCGCTTCATCCTCGGCGCGTGAGGCGGTCCATTTCGATCCGGGAGTGGGATTGAGTGGAATCAGGTTGACGTGGGCATTGCGATTCCTGAGTAATCGCCCTAATAAATCTGAACGCCAAGCCTGATCGTTAATGTCTCGGATCATCGCGTATTCGATCGAGTAGCGTCGTCCGGTCTTATCCGCATAGGCATCAGCTGCGGCTAGAACTTCCTTAACCTTCCAACGCGAATTAATGGGAACAAGCGTGTCGCGCAGTTCATCATCGGGTGTGTGTAGCGAGACAGCGAGCGTTACCGGAATATCTTCTTTCATTAACTTTTCAATTCCATTTACAACCCCGACCGTGGAAACGGTGACAGAGCGCGCTCCAATACCCAGTCCATCGGGTTGTGGCGCCGTGATGTTTCGAACAGAACGAATGACCGCGTTGTAGTTAGCCAGTGGTTCACCCATTCCCATAAAGACCACATTCGAGAGGCGAGTTGGACCTCCGGGTAATTCTCCAGCTGCACATACTCGTGCCGCGGCAACAACCTGAGCGGTGATTTCTCCAGCAGTAAGGTTGCGCGTTAATCCCGCTTGTCCTGTAGCGCAGAACGGACAGTTCATGCCGCAGCCTGCTTGTGATGAGATGCAGACGGTGGTTCGATCGCTGTAGCGCATGAGTACGCTCTCAACGAGAACTCCATCATGTAAACGCCACAGATCCTTGCGAGTTGTTCCGCCATCACATTCGATGGATCGGACCAATGTAATCAACTTAGGAGTGAACTTCTCTGCCATCAAGGCGCGCATCTCTTTGGGAATATCGCTCCAGGATTCGGTGTCATCGTTGTGATGCGTAAAGAAATGAGTTGCTACCTGATTGGCACGAAATGCTGGAATACCGAGTTCTACGGCGAGAGCTTTACGCCCGACTGGATCTAAATCTGCAAAGTGCTGGGGCGGCTTGACCCGCTGTTTGGGTTCATCAAAAACTAGTTTGAGTGAATCATCGGTGCTCATGATCGCCGCCTTATAAGTTGAAGTGTTGAATGAGCTCGAAGATGAGCCAGACCGATGGAGCAGTAAATAGCAGTGAGTCGACTCGATCCAAGATGCCGCCATGGCCAGGCAATATTGTGCCCATATCTTTTATGCGTAGATCGCGCTTGACCGCGGATTCAATTAAATCGCCGCAAGTCGCAGTAATTACTCCTAATACACCAACCAGCGCACCGAGCCAGAAGTAATCGTCGAGAACAAAGTAAAAGACGGAGGCAGTTGCAAAGGTGGTAGCCACAATTGCACCGGCCAGACCTTCCCAGGTCTTTTTGGGACTGATGTGTGGTGCCATCGGATGTTTTCCGAAGAGGACTCCGGAGAAGTATGCGAAGGTGTCATTGAAACTTACCAAGACCACCAAAGTAAAAATCTTTGAAATAGGGCTGTTGAGATGAGCCAACAGAAGCACGAAGCCCGCTAAGAATGGAATATAGAAGATGGCAAATACTGCGGCGGTCGAACGCTTCACAAAATCTTTAGGTGAGGCTAAGAGCAGATAAACCATCACATTGGGAATAGCTACCGCGAGGGAGATTGCCAGCCCCTCAATCTTGCCGAACCAAGCTGCTGCCAAAATAGAGGTAGCCGCAACGTAAAGTGGAAGTCCAGGCAGATCAATATCGCCACCTTTGTAGGCCCGCACTATCTCACGAATTGCAAGGAGCATGACGATCCAAACAAAGACAGCGAAGATCAATGGATTGAGTTTGAGCGCTCCAAAAACAATTGCGAGGATTGCAAACGAAACTCCGATAGATGGAAGTAGCTTCCGCCCAGCGCGCCTATTAATCGCCTCATTGATGGAGTGAATATCGTCCATATCTCGGTAAACCCGTCAGGTGTGCTTACACCTCGAGGAGTTCTGTCTCCTTATGCTTCAAGAGATCATCGATCTTAGAGACGTGATCAGTCGTAATCTTCTCTAGCTCTTTTTCGGAGCGCGCGAGATCGTCCTTGCCGATATCGCCATCTTTTTCTAATTTTTCCATCGTCTCTTTAGCCGCGCGGCGAATATTGCGGACAGAGACTCGCGACTCTTCTGCTTTGGTGCGCGCAACTTTAATAAAGTCCTTGCGACGCTCCTCTGTAAGTTGCGGAAAGCTAACTCGAATAACCGCGCCATCATTTGCTGGGTTGACTCCCAGATCGGAGTCGCGGATCGCCTTTTCAATTCCAGCAAAAGCTGTCTTATCGAAGGGAGAGATAATTGCCATCCGTGCTTCTGGTACTTGAATGGTCGCAAGCTGACCTAGAGCCGTGTAGGTGCCGTAGTAATCAACCATAATCTTTTGAAACATTGCAGGATGTGCTCGCCCGGTGCGGATCGCGCCAAAGTCCTCTTTCGCTACCTCGACAGCTTTGCTCATCTTTGCGCCAGCATCGGCCAAGGTGGTTGCTAAATCAGACATCTCGCTCCTTTGATGTAAGGCGACCTTGGAATCCACTCGAAGGTAACGAAGGGATGGGTCTCTTAGGAGACTAGGGTACCAATTGCATCGCCACGCACAGCGCGAGCGATATTTCCCTTATTTTTCAGGTCAAATACGATGATCGGCAACTGGTTTTCACGGCATAGGCTAAAAGCAGCCGCATCGGCTACCGCCAACGATTTCGCGATCACCTCGTCGAAGCTAATGGACTCGTACTTAGTCGCGGCCGGGTCTTTCTTGGGATCTGCTGTGTACACACCATCTACGCCGCTCTTGGCGAGCAACAACGCTTCGGAGCCAATCTCCAAGGCGCGCTGCGCTGCAACGGTATCGGTAGTAAAGAAAGGCATTCCTGCTCCTGCACCAAAGATAACGACGCGCCCCTTTTCGAGGTGGCGGATCGCACGGCGCGGAATATACGGCTCGGCTACCTGCCCCATGGTGATAGCAGTTTGTACTCGGGTCTCAATGCCCTCTTTTTCTAAAAAGTCTTGCAATGCCAGGCAGTTCATGACTGTTCCTAGCATTCCCATGTAGTCGGCGCGAGCGCGATCCATTCCACGCTGTTGTAACTCTGCGCCACGGAAGTAGTTTCCTCCACCGACGACAATTGCAATCTGAGTTCCGCCGCGAACTACTTCAGCGATCTGTCCCGCAATATCGTGAACGACATCGGGATCTACCCCGATACCTTTCTCGCCACCAAATACTTCGCCAGAAAGTTTAAGGAGCACTCTCTTATAACCAACTCGGTTCTTACCTGAACTGGCCATCAGAGCGTGCTCCTCACTTTAAGCGGATAAAACTTCTGTGCTTAAGATTACTGTCCAACTCGGAAACGATGGAAGGCCGACACGGCGGTCTTTGCCTCATCGAGAACTTGTTGCACAGTCTTTTTGGCATCCTTCGCGAAAGCTTGCTCCAGAAGGCTAACTTCCTTCACAAAGCCAGTGACGCGACCAGCAACGATCTTCTCAATCGAGGCTTCAGGCTTACCTTCGTTGCGGGCGGTCTCTTCAGCGATGCGACGCTCAGTCTCGATCGCCTCGGCAGGTACCGACTCGCGATTGAGGTATTGCGGTGCAAAAGCTGCGATGTGCTGCGCGACATCCTTACCAGCCTCTAGAGCATCGGTTGCAAGTTGAACGAGCACACCGAGCTGGGGAGGAAGATCTGGATTGGTGCGGTGGAGATAAAGAGCAACTGGTGAACCTTCGAGAACCGCAACCTTGCGCAGCTCAATATTTTCGCCGAGAGTCGCGTTACCTTCGTCGATACGGGCCTTGACGGTCGCACCTGTTGGAAGGGTCGATGCCAAGAAGGCGTCGAGAGTTGCGATCTTGGAAGCAAAGAGGTGAGCCAAAAGTTCTTCGGCCAACTCGATAAAGCGCTCACCCTTAGCAACGAAGTCAGTCTCGCAGTTAAGTTCAAGCATTACTCCGAGGTTGCCCTCTGCCTTTGCGAGCACTACTCCATTTGAAGTAAGGCGCCCTTCGCGCTTAGTGACTCCCTTGAGTCCCTTAACGCGAATGAGTTCAACGGCCTTCTCGTAATCACCTTCGGCTTCATCAAGTGCCTTTTTGCAGTCGAGCATGCCGGCTGCAGTCGCCTCGCGGAGGCGTTTTACATCTTGCGCTGTATATGAAGCCACGAATTATTCTCCCTTTGCCTCAATAGGTACTACTGCTTCAACGACTGGTGCTTCAACGACTGGTGCTTCAGCAACTGGTGTTGCCTCTCCAGCGAGAGCGGTCTCAACTTCTGCAAACTTCTCATCAGCAGCGGCGACCTTATCGGCAACAGCGGCTGCGGCAGCAGAGCGAGCAGCAAGTCCAGCAATAGCAGCATCAGCAATAACGCGAGTCAAAAGTCCGATAGAACGGATCGCATCGTCGTTACCAGGAATCTTGTAATCAACTTCATCTGGATCGCAGTTGGTATCCAAGATCGCAACGACTGGGATTCCCAGCTTGCGCGCTTCAGCAACAGCGAGGTGCTCCTTCTTGGTATCGACTACCCAGATTGCGCTAGGCAACTTGGTCATGTTACGGATACCTTCAAGGTTCTTGGTGAGCTTCTCGCGTTCGCGACGAAGTACCAAGAGCTCCTTCTTTGTTAAAACTTGATCGTTTCTCTGCTCCATCTGCTCGAGCTCTTTGAGACGCTGAATACGCTTGTAAACAGTTGGGAAGTTGGTCAACATTCCACCCAACCAACGCTCGGTGACATAAGGCATTCCAACACGAGCAGATTGCTCGATGATTGGCTGATGTGCCTGCTTCTTCGTTCCAACAAAAAGGATATGTCCACCCTTTGCGACGGTGTCTTTAATGAAGTCATAGGCTGAATCGATCAGGCCAAGTGACTGCTGGATATCAATGATGTAGATACCGTTACGTTCAGCGAAGATAAAACGCTTCATCTTTGGATTCCAACGACGAGTCTGGTGTCCGAAATGGACTCCGCTGTCGAGGAGTTCTCGCATTGTTACAACCGCCATGGCGGCACTCTCCTTTATCGCATGCAGTAGCGCATGCGCTCGGTTGTCGAAGCGGCAATGTGCCGTTTCCCTAGCATCAAGGCACCGACTCACTCTTTTGAAATGAGACCGAAATGGTTTCCCGAATAAACGGGATTGATGCGTGAAGTCAGATCTTGCGATCTGCTGGGGTAATTCTAAGGGGGCGGACTGGTTAAGTTAAAATCATGCCCTGGGGTGAGCGGTATCGAAGGCCTTTTGTAGCCGATCCGGCGAGACGTGGGTGTAAATCTGAGTGGTGGCGAGGGAGGAATGGCCCAAAATCTCCTGCACCGTGCGTAGATCGGCCCCTCCCTCTAAAAGATGGGTGGCGGCGGTATGGCGCAGACCATGGGGGCCCATCTTCGAGCCGACTGCGGCCATCGCCTGATAGACGACCTCGCGGACCGTTCGCTGG
Source organism: uncultured Actinomycetes bacterium (assembly GCA_903827345.1). Lineage (GTDB taxonomy): Bacteria > Actinomycetota > Actinomycetes > Nanopelagicales > Nanopelagicaceae > PALSA-747. The sequence goes on from CAIKID010000157.1 coordinate 7,027, forward strand.
TCAATTCGATTTCCCCGTGATCCCAAAAATACTGCGTTGCCGGATTTCTCATTCGCCAGTTGGGGCCGAGCTACCTCAAGATAATTCCTTAAGGCGTTAACCGCGGGAATTCCCATTGGTACGACCCGCTCCTTGCTTCCCTTTCCCATTACTTGCAGGGTATTTCGCGATTCATCAAAGGAGCGAATATCTAGACCACAAATTTCAGAGACGCGCACCCCGGTCGCATAAAGAACTTCAATCAACGCCAAGTCGCGAATCGTAAGTGGATTGGGATCCTCATCCGCGCGAGTCTGAGCGCTCGCTAAAACTATTTCCGTATCAGCAATATCTAAAACTTCCGGCAGAGTGCGATGAGGTTTAGGAATCGCGAGTTCTGCTCCGAGATCACTTTTGATCCAACCTTGGCTAGCGCCCCAGTAGGTGAATGCTCGGATTGAAACGATGCGACGCGCCATAGTGGAACGCGCGACCCCTGCACCTTGGAGTTCTGCTAACCAAGAACGGATATGTGTGAGCTCTAACTGCGAAAATTCTTCGATATGCAATTTCTCAAGGTGTTTGAGAAAAGATTCCAGATCGCTGACATATCCTTTAATGGAGTTCTCGGCGAGATTGCGCACAAGAACAAGATGTTCCTCGTATTGGGCAATTAACTCGGCGCTCATGCAAAGAAAGGTTACTCGGGTTTACGCCCCTGGCGGAGTAATCCATAGGTGACGGCATCTTCAAGTGCCATCGCGGAAGCTGCAATCACGTTTTCGTGCACTCCAACGGTAGTCCATGAACCTTCTCTATCGCTGGTCTCAACCAGTACTCGGGTTACAGCCCCCGTACCGAGGCGACCTTCGAGGATACGAACCTTGTAATCGGTAAGTTCTAGGCGTTCGAGCTCTGGGTAGAACTTTTGAAGACCCGATCGGATCGCAGTATCAATCGCATTAACGGGACCGTTGCCTGATCCAGTCGTAACAATGCTTTCACCGTGGGCGGTTAATGTAACCGTTGCCTTTGAAGTAACGTCCCCATTTGCATCGCCATCAACGGTGGTCTGCCAATCTTCGATGGTGAAGAAG
>CAIKID010000158.1 GCA_903827345.1 uncultured Actinomycetes bacterium
ATCAAGACAGAAGATGCCAAGAAGATTGCCAAACTTTTACGCGATGAAGGACCAAAGACTCTCAAGACCCAGATCCAGGGTGAAGAGTTACGTGTTACGAGTAAGAACCGTGACGATTTACAAATTGCAATCCAAATCGTCAAGGACCATCCTTGGGAGTTCTCGGTTCAATTCCAAAATTATCGTTAAGCGCGGGTTATGAAAAATTATAAAGTTGGGCTTCTCTTAGGCATTGGGTCATATCTCTTCTGGGGACTCTTTCCCCTTTATTGGCCTCTGCTAAAACCTGCCAACTCGATTGAAATAGTTTCACACCGTGCGGTCTGGACTTTTGTACTCTGCATCATCCTGCTCGTTGCCATGGGCAAGTTACGTTCTACGTTCTCACTCCTCAAGAGCCCGCGCATCGCACTTCGACTCTGTCTCTCTACTGTCTTGGTCTCCATCAATTGGCTGGTCTATATCTGGGGCGTTAATCACGGCCACGTTGTTGAGTGCGCTCTGGGTTATTACATCAATCCATTGATAATCATTGCCTTCGGCGTCATTTTGTTAAAAGAGAAGATGCGTAAATTGCAATGGGCCTCTGTGGGAATCGCGACAGTTGGCGTAATTATTTTGACGGTTGATTACGGGCGCCCACCTTGGATCGCGATTGCACTAGCTGGTTCATGGGGAAGTTATGGGTTGGTTAAAAAGCAACTCGGTCTTGCTGCTCTTGATGGCTTGGCGATTGAAACCACTCTCTCATTGATTCCCTATGGCGGATATTTACTCTGGATGGGCCACGCAGGAACCGGCCAGTTTGGGCATCATTTGGGACTTACAATTCTGCTGATGTTGGCAGGTGTGGCAACTGCAGTCCCACTTTTAATGTTTAATAGTTCGACAAACACCTTGAAATTTACCGTTATCGGATTGCTTCAATACATCACGCCATCTGTGCAGTTCATCATCGGAGTACTCGTTCGCCACGAAGCAATGACAACAGGGCGTTGGGTTGGTTTTCTTATCGTGTGGGTCGCCCTAATTACCTTGGGCTACGACCTAGTTAAGTCAGGAAGTTCGAGTGACAATAGTTTCGCAGAGTTCGATTAAGGCGCGTTTAGCTGGGCCATCGGGCAAATCGACCAGATCTAAGCGAGCTTCCTCAGCAAATTGATGTAGCAGGTTCTTTGAAGTTTCCATCGCCTTGTGAGTTCGCAGCGTCTTAAGCGTGCTAGCCACAATAGCTTCGTCGGTAATGGGCTCAGATAAAATCTCTTTTAATTCGGCGTCTTGCGGATCATTGGACTCTAAAACAAAGAGAGTTACCAGAGTTGGAACTCCCTCACGTAGATCGGTTCCGGGGGTCTTGCCACTTTCATTGGATTCAGAGGCGATATCAATGACATCATCTGCCAACTGAAAGACTACGCCGATCTTCTCGCCAAAACGGGTGAGCGCTTCGACTACTTCGGAAGGAGCACCTGAAAGCAGCGCACCGAAACGGGCGGAAGTCGCAATAAGGGAGCCGGTCTTATCTGCAACCACCTTGAGGTAATGCTCGAGCATCGATAGACCTGCGCTGGAGCCCTGGGTTTCGGTTATTTGGCCAATTACTAACCGCTCGAAAGTACGAGCCTGTAGACGAACTGCTTCTGGACCTAAATCTGCTAATAGATCTGATGCTTTTGCAAAGAGGTAGTCGCCAGTCAAAATAGCTACGGTGTTATTCCAACGAGCGTTCGCGCTTTCGACGCCTCGGCGAAGTGGTGCTTCATCCATAACATCGTCGTGATACAAAGTTGCTAGGTGAGTTAATTCGCAGACGACAGCAGCTTCAATAATTTCGGGACGTTTGGGATCACCGAATTGTGCGGCCAACAGCGCGAGCAATGGTCGCAGACGCTTGCCGCCGGCTTCAACAAGGTGGCGCGAAGTCTCTATGACGAGTGGGTAGTCGCCTTGAATTTGCTTGAGAAGAAGTTCTTCAACCCGTTTCATATCTGAGCGGATTGAAAGTTCTAGTTTCACATCCAGATGTGGAATTCCAAATGCCATGAACTACTTCGCATCCTTGAAGGCGATATGCAC
>CAIKID010000159.1 GCA_903827345.1 uncultured Actinomycetes bacterium
ACCCAATGGGATCAAGAGATATTTGATCGCGCCCAAGGGCTTTCACCAGATCTGATTGTCAGCGTGGGGTTTATGCGAATCCTGGCACCGCAATTTGTATCGGTCTTTAAAGTTATAAATACCCACCCATCGCTCCTGCCCCTCTTTCCCGGAGCGCACGCGGTCAGAGATGCCTTGATGGCTGGAGTGGAGACCACTGGAACGACTGTTCATTGGGTAGATGCTGGCCTAGATACCGGGGCTGTGATTTCACAGCGTGAGGTGCAGGTTTTCCCAGGCGATGACGAGGCCACCTTGCACGAACGCATTAAGATTGCCGAACGAGCACTCATAGTTGAGACGCTCGCTGGTTATGGAAAGACAGGAACGCTGTGAGCAATCGCAAACCAATACGTCGCGCATTAATTAGCGTCTACGACAAATCTGGGTTGGTAGAACTCGGCGCAGCCCTTGCAGAATCTGGTGTTGAGATTCTCTCCACGGGATCAACAGCTAAAACGTTAGCTGCGGCAGGTATTCCGGTAACAGCCGTAGAGGATTACACGGGCTTTCCCGAGATGATGGGCGGCCGAGTTAAGACTTTGCACCCAAGAATCCATGGCGGAATTCTGGCGGATCAGAATAACCCCGAGCATCTCGCCGCAATCGCTGCGCACGACATCGCTCCCTTTGATTTAATTGTTATTAACTTGTATCCCTTTGCGCAGACGATCGCAGCCACAGATGATTTTGCCGAATGCATTGAGCAGATAGATATCGGTGGCCCTTCAATGCTGCGGGGTGCGGCTAAGAATCATGGTTCTGTCGCCGTCATATCAAACCCATCTCAATATCCATTTCTCTTAAGTTCTATCTCCGCCGGAGGATTCACTCTTCAAGAGCGCACCCGCTTAGCTATGGAAACCTTCCGTGTAACTGCGGAGTACGACGCAGCTATCGCCACATGGTTGGGTGAGCAATTGGACGTGGATGGTGAGTGGAAGGCCGCAATTTTTCATCGCATCGCCTCACTTCGATATGGCGAGAATCCCCATCAAAAGGCGAGCGTGTATTCCAACGCAACGTCGTGGATTCAACCTGGAATCGCACAAGCAATTCAATTGCACGGTAAAGAGATGTCATTTAATAATTACACCGATGCCGATGCTGCCGTCAGAAGTGCCTACGACCATACCGAGCCATGTGTTGCCATTATTAAGCATGCCAATCCATGCGGCATTGCCATTGGTGCAAATATCGCGGTGGCCTATGCCAAAGCCCACGCTTGCGATCCGGTTTCTGCATTTGGCGGAGTCGTTGCCACCAATCGTCCGGTTTCATTGGAGATGGCCACGGCGCTCTCTGAAGTTTTCACCGAAGTAGTGGTTGCGCCAAGTTATGAAGAGGGAGCAGTTGAGGTTCTTGCAAAGAAACCATCGATTCGAATCCTGACCCTGGCCCACTTTGTAAATTCTGCGGTCGAGCGGCGCCCCATTTCGGGCGGATTACTTATCCAAGAGAGCGATCTTGTTAATGCGCCAGGTGATGATGCATCAGCCTGGACTCAAGTCTCTGGCGGTGCAGTTTCTGCGGCAACGCTTGCAGACCTGCAATTTGCCTGGCGCGCAGTGCGCGCAGTTAAGAGCAATGCAATCCTGCTGGCCCATGATGGAGCATCCGTGGGAGTTGGAATGGGGCAGGTCAATCGCGTTGATTCAGCACGCTTAGCTGTATCTCGCGCCGGAGCGCGAGCGCAAGGCGCAGTTGCTTCCAGCGATGCCTTCTTCCCCTTTGCAGATGGGCTACAAATTCTTATTGATGCTGGCGTAAGCGCGGTAGTGCAGCCGGGTGGCAGCGTTCGGGATGAAGAGGTGATCGCGGCAGCTGTCGCAGCTGGAATTGTTATGTTCTTCACAAGTGTTCGCCATTTCTCACATGCCTAGTTAGGATGAAGTAATGAGCGCAGTAATTCTAGATGGCAAGGCAACCGCAACAACGATCAAATCAGAGTTAGCTGCAATTGTCGCGGG
>CAIKID010000160.1 GCA_903827345.1 uncultured Actinomycetes bacterium
CGCCAGTAGACCTAACTTTGGCTCATCCCCGCTGAAATCAATATCTTCAACGATGCGAACACCGTGACCAAGGCGTTCGGCGCCACAGATCTGAATAGCCTGCCAGATAGATGCTGGCCCGTACGCTTCACCGGCATGGATAGTGAAGTGGGCATTTTGCGCCCGCAGGTAATCAAAGGCCGATAGGTAGTCCTTAGCTGGATAACCATCTTCGGGACCGGCAATATCGAATCCAACGACATGCTGGTCGCGGTATTTCACTACCTTTTTGGCGACCTCGTCTGACCAATCATTTTGGCGCAGCGCACAGAGGATCTGTTCAACGCGAATAGTGAATCCCTCTGACTTAGCATCTTGCATGCCGAGTTGAAAACCTGCAGTGGTGGCTTCAATAACTTCATCCAAATCCATCGCACCTTGAGTGAAGAGCTCAGGGGCGCCGCGGACTTCAGCGTAAACAACGCCATCTCGAGCTAGATCTAGCGCCGCTTCTCGAGCAATACGTACGACGGCGGTATGAGTCTGCATTACCGCAATGGTGTGATCAAAGGTTTCTAAATAACGTTCCAGAGAGCCAGAGTTGCACGCTTCAAAGAACCAATCCCCAAGCGCCGCAGCATCAGTAAATGGGAGTTTGTCATAACCAATCTCTTGCGCTAAATCAATAATTGTCTGAGGTCGCAATCCACCATCGAGATGGTCATGCAAGACAACCTTAGGAATTCTCTTAATTTGATCGGCGGTTGGCGTTCTATTCAGCGTCATGTGGCGAGTTTATCCCGTTATCTTTTCTAAGATCAGCGGCAGGCGATCTACTTTTTCGCCCGTGGAAGATATGCGAACCGCACCTTGGAGCGCTTCTAGCGCGCGTTCAAAGCGCGGGGAGTCATCGGTGTGAAGAGTGAAGAGGGGAGCGCCGGCAATAATGCTTTCACCAGGCTTGGCATGTATTTCAATTCCCGCACCGGCTTGCACGGTTTCGCCCTGTCGTGATCGACCTGCACCAAGGCGCCAGGCGCTTATTCCAACAGACATGGCATTCATTTCAATAATCTCTCCGGTTGACTCGGCTGTTACAACATATTGCTCGCGAGCAACGGGCAACTTAGCGTCTGGGTCGCCACCCTGTGCGCTGATCATCTGACGCCAGACATCCATCGCAGCGCCGTTCTTAAGCGCATCTGCTGGATCCATAGTTGGCTTGATTCCTGCGGCATCGAGCATTTCGCGCGCCATGACGAGAGTCAGTTCGACGATATCTGCCGGGCCTCCACCTGCCAAAACTTCAACGGATTCTCTTACCTCAAGTGCATTGCCAGCCGTTAGCCCCAGAGGAACATCCATCGCGGTTATCAGGGCGCGGGTGTTCACGCCCGCCCTGGTGCCAAGTGCCACCATGGTTTGAGCCAATTCCCGCGCTTTAAGGGGGTCACTCATAAATGCGCCGGCGCCGGTTTTTACATCGAGAATCAGTGCAGAAGTTCCTTCGGCGATCTTCTTGCTCATAATGCTGGAGGCGATCAGTGGGATAGCAGGAACGGTCCCGGTTACATCGCGCAGCGCGTAAAGCTTTTTATCTGCGGGGGCGAGCCCAGCACCAGCTGCACAAATTACGGCGCCACAATCTTGCAAAACTTTGAGCATCTCGGCGTTGGATAGTGAGGCGCGCCAACCCGGAATCGATTCGAGTTTATCGAG
>CAIKID010000161.1 GCA_903827345.1 uncultured Actinomycetes bacterium
CGGACCACCTTCTGCGCTGGACCACCCACGTGCAGAGTGGTGAGCTCGGAGAGGTTGGTCATGGGGTAAGGCTAGCGGCGCTCCACCAAGATCTCATTCTTACCGCGGAATCGCTCCAAAATTCGGTCGTAATTCTTCTTGGACTGCTCATCTCTATATGCGGGGTCTGTGTCGTAATAGCCATGGTGGCGAGCTTGCTCAAGTGGAAGATCAATCTGGAGCAGATTGCCGCGGGATTGGCGCAAGCGAAGTGAGAACTCGATATCAGCATTGCGGTAATAAATGGCTCGGTTGTTGAATCCGCCGCTCTCGATCGCGCTCTCGCGATTGAGCCCTAGAAAGTAACTAAAGAGGACATCGACAGAACCCACGCCTTTATCGTCAACGCTGCGCCACTCATCTGCAATGTTTATCAATCCCCCACGCCAACCAACTGCCGCCCACTCTCCAGATGCGAGGGCTGCCAATGTCGGAGTGATCGCATCGGCTAAGAGGCGGGTAGAAGGATCCATGATGATCACGTAAGGGGCGGGGGCAAACTTAAGTAGTGCATTTGCGGCCTCTCCCCAACCGACACCTTCTTGGATCTGAGTGATGAAGGTTCGAGAATCTAATGCAGCAGCGATAGATCCCAACTCGGGTTTTCCGGAGATCAAAACCAGGATTGCACAGGTTGCGGGAGCAAACTCTTTTATGCTTGAGATGGCGGCGCTGAGGTCTTCAATATAGCCATCAGCAATTATTGCAATCGCGCTTTCAAAGGTTTTATCGGTGAATTTTCGCACATCACCCACGCGAGAAACTATGGGGAAGGGAGATTTGAGTTTGAACTCAAAGCCATCGGCCACATCGAGAACTTCAAAGCCATGTTCTGCGATCTTATTTCGCAGCTGATCGGCTAGCGCCCAGTCCTTGGCAGCGCGTGCTGCTAACCGAGCCCGCGCTAATTCAACAACGACTTCTGGGGCGCTCATAGCAATATGACGGCTTTTGCCATCCCCAAAACTTTTATCTCGTTGCAGGTCGCTGTAATTTCCAGGCGAGCCACTTCATCGGTCAGTTCTACGACGGTGGCATTGACCAGGAGTTCCACATCAACTCCGGAAGGCACCACGACTGGCTTGGTAAAGCGGGCCGAGAACTCTTTTACCTTGGAACTACTGCCAGCCATACTGCTGACGTACTGCCCAACGAGTCCCATTGTGTACATGCCATGTGCAATCACATTTTCCAGACCAACCGATTGGGCAAATTCTTCATTCTGATGAATTGGGTTTTGATCTCCGCTGGCATTGGCATAACTAACGAGTGATGCTCTATTAATAATGTAGGTCTTGCTAGGCAAAACTTCGCCAACTGTGAAGATACTCATGCGCGAAATACCAAGGTCGACCAGCTAGAAACCGCGACTTCGCCAGACTCAATAAGGTCAGAACGAACGGTAATGATTTCATTTCCTGCCATGACGCGAGCGCTCTCGATCGTCGAATCGCACTGAATCTGCATCCCAGCTGTTAGCTGCTTATAAATGCTAAATCTTTGATCACCGTGAACCACCCGGCTCCAGTCCAGACCAGAATCGACGAGCACGGATTGTGACTGCTCGAGTGAGATCGTGATGGCAAAGGTAGGGGGCGCTAAATGGGTTTCTGGTTCACCTAAAGCGAGCGCAAATGCCGCTATTGATTCTGCGGTGATTGTCGTACGTGTGGCACCCGCGAAGGTGCGCCCGACGAGGTCGGGGTTGAGCATTATTTAACGAGTTTCGCGGTGAACCGTAGAAAGCTTGCAACGGGGGCAGAACTTCTTGAGCTCAAGGCGGTCTGGGTCGTTACGACGGTTCTTCTTTGTAATGTAATTACGCTCTTTGCACTCGACACAGGCCATAGTGATCTTAGGGCGGACATCCGCGCTCTTGCTTGCCATGGTCGTGCTCCTTTTTTGTGGAAAACGTAAGAGGTGAAGGTTACTTCATCCCTCTAGATTCGTCTAAATCGCGCTCAATCTCCTACTGGATAGAGCGAGAACTGGGTAGCGGAGGCCGGACTTGAACCGGCGACACTGCGATTATGAGCCGCATGCTCTACCAAGCTGAGCTACCCCGCCAAGGGTAATTTTCGAGCCCCCTATCGGAATCGAACCGATGACCTCTTCCTTACCATGGAAGCACTCTACCGACTGAGCTAAGGGGGCGAACCTACGCCCGCAAGGTTACAGGTAATGGGTAACTCGGCGAAATTCAAGGCTTGTACCTACCTGCTCCAATTGCAAGGATGCCCTTATGAGTCTGCCTGAGTTCCACCTTCCCAATCTCCCACATTGGCACCGACCACACCCAGGCGAGCGTCGCTGGCCGGTCTCCTTTGTCGTGGCAGTAGTGGTTGTTCTCCAATATTTGCTGCCGAAAACACTCTCCCTCAAAAGTCAGCCTGATATCTGCATCCTGGAAGCTCTTCTCACCGTATTGCTCTTTGCGATAAGCCCGGGACGAATTTCCAAACACCGTAAATCAACCTGGTGGACCGGGATTGCTCTCACGGGAGTTATGACAGCTAGCAACATCGCCTCAGCAGTGCACCTTTTGCAAAAGTTGATAGATGGGACGATTAAAAGTCCTGCTAATTTGCTGGCATTTGGTGGTTCCATCTGGCTCACCAATATGGTGGTCTTCAGCCTTTGGTATTGGGAGTTTGATCGCGGAGGTCCGGGAGCGAGAGCTGAGGCGATCGATCCTTATCCAGATTTTCTCTTCCCGCAGATGACGGATCCCAGTTATGCACCGATGGATTGGAAGCCAACCTACTTCGACTATCTCTTTACATCGTATACGAATGCCAGCGCATTTAGCCCGACCGATGTCATGCCATTAACCAGGTGGGCGAAGATGCTTATGATGATTCAGAGCGCTACATCACTTATAACTGTGGGGTTAGTTATTGCCCGTGCGGTAAATATTCTGCCCTAGCTAACCGTTACCGTGAACACAATCACAGTTCCAGCGTGATTGAGGCTCACGATAGTGACGCCTTTTTTAAGGGGCTTCAAACCAGGATTGGTCGTATAAGTTCCCTGATTTCCTCCTGGCGTGAAAGAAACAATTGTCGGATCGACAACAGTCCCACTCCAATTTTCGGGATCGGATACGGTAAATACAAGAACGTTGGTCAATGCAACTATTGCATTCGTTACAGTTAATGGATCAACTAATACAGGTGCAACCACCTTGCTCCCAGAAACGGTGTACTTTGGAACTAAATGTGAAAAGAGCAGTTTGATTTGGGCCTTAGGAATTCCCACGGAAATAGTCACGACCTGAGTTCCGACCAGACTGCCTGCACCGGACTTGTTCGCCACCGTGCGAGTTGCGCCACGAATAAGCATCATGTTCATAGGGCAAATATTCTTAATCGAACTTTCAGTAATAGTGAAGAACTTCTTGCCGCTGCCATATTGAACTGTGACCGATTCGTCTCTACCGACTCCACACGTTGTCATTCCGAAATTCTTTAAGGCCAACCCAGCGGTGTAACTAGGTTGGTAAACAACATAGTTGAGACCGGTCTGGGCATCCTGATAAGGATTGCCGCTTCCCATGGCTTGGGCTGGAATAGCGCTAAGCGCAAGGATTCCTGCTACCACAGCTGCTACGAGGCTGCTCTTATTCTTCATGAGGAAATGTTACAAGGTGCTTCTGGGCTTTTGCTGTCGGAAACCTGAGACTCTCCCTGAGGTTTCTCATCCTGCCATTGCCTAGTAGCATTTTCGTTATGAGTCATGAGAACCTTCCAGAATTTCCCCTCGCAGTTGACGAAGCGGCGCTCCGCGAACGTATTGACCCTCTCTCCTATGACGTTTTGCGCAATGCAGCCACAGAACGTCCCTTCACGGGCGAGTACAACGACACAGATGTTGAAGGCAGCTACCGATGCAAGGCTTGCGGCAATGAATTATTTAGAAGTGAGAATAAATTCCACTCCGGTTGCGGATGGCCCTCTTTTTATGCACCGACCAAAGACGATGCAGTTGTGCTCATTGAAGATGCGTCACTGGCTCCAAGAATTCGTACCGAAGTTCGCTGCGCCAACTGCGGGTCTCATCTAGGACATCTCTTTGAAGGAGAAGGCTACGACGTCCCAACCGATCAACGCTGGTGTATCAACTCCGTTGCATTAGTTCTTCAGCAGAAGTAAGTCGTAATCCACTTTCAAGCAGCGATTTTGCACAACTCTTAATCCATTTTTAACGGCTCGGTTTGCCGAAATATCGTCGCGTAACCCCAATTGCAGCCACATGGACTTTGCTTTGACAGCTATTGCCTCGTCAAGCACCGTAGGCACATCAGCAACATTGCGAAAAACATCGACGATATCTACCCACTCTGGAATATCTGCGATAGATGGATACACATCATGCCCGAAGAGTTTGTCCAGTCGGGGATTTACAAAGAAGATTTGGAAATGCGAGTGATCCAGCAGCCACTCGCTGACGCCATAAACCGGACGTTCTGGGTTATCCGAAGCACCAACAATCGCTACTGTCTTGGAACTCTTAAGTAGATCGGCAACCTCTTCATCGCTTGGTGGAACCCACATAATAGTCATCGCAGCGCCACCATCTCTGTCGTAATGAATCCTTCATAAGCCAAAACTTCACGATGAATATCTGTGGCGCTCCAACCCAAAATTGGCGCAATCATCTCTGCGATTTCGCGTGAAACTCCCAAGCCATGGCTGGAATGTTCCATGGCGATTCGCAGTCTGCGCGCCATAACATCTACGAGTGAACGAGCCCCCTCGTGGGTCACCGCGTATAAAACTTCCGCTTTGAGGTATCCCGCACCAGGGAGAATTTCCGCAGCAAGACCAGAATCCTTAGCAATCATTTGAAATATATCGCTGATCAGTGATCCATAACGATTTAGCATTCGCTCTACGGAGGCCGTTGAAACCGAATAACTCTGTGCCAGCGCAGGAATCTGTTTCACAAGATTTCGGTAGCCGGCCGCTCCCAGCAGTGGAATCGATTTGGTGGAAGACTTTGGAACTTTACGCTCTAAATCCGATATGGTCGCATCAACTGCATCAGCTGCCATGATTCGATAAGTAGTGTATTTGCCACCGGCGATACTTACAAAACCCTTAAGTGGGTGATCTACGGTGTGCTCGCGCGAAATCTTCGTTGTCGAAGAATCTTTTGCCGGAGATACTAAGGGCCTCAAGCCGGCATAAACACTGAGTATCTGCTCCCGTCGGATCTTAGGCAGCAATACCTTATTTGCCTCATTGATGATGTAATCAACATCGCTACTCTCCGCCAGCGGATACTCTCGATCGCCTGTGTAACTCGTATCCGTGGTTCCAAGCAACCACTCGTTACCCCACGGAATTATAAAGAGTACTGAGACCGCAGTCTTTATAATTATTCCGGTCTTAGCATCAATGGCATCCTTGGGAAGGATGATGTGAACACCTTTGCTCATCTTAATTTTGTAACCTGGCTTTATTCCAAATTGTTCATATAGCTCTTCATTCCAAATACCGGCGGCGGCAACAACCACCTTTGACTTCACACTTATCATCTCTCCATCGACTTCGACAACTGCACCAGCAATCCTCTCGGAGGTGCGAATAATCTGTCGAACCGTTGCCCCGGTCACGATACAAGCACCATGATCTTTCGCCGTTCGGGCCACAGTGACTGTGTGCCTGGCATCATCCACTTGCGCGTCGAAGTAAACGAGACCCCCTGTGACTAACTCTGGATTCAATGATCTTGCTTCATTGCGCATCTCGCCGAAAGTAATGTGTCTGTGCCATGGGACTGCGCGCAATTTCCCGCGTAGTAAGTCATAGAGCATCAGCCCTGCACCGACATATATACGGTCAAGGTATTTTTTATGTAATGGGTAAACGAAAGAGAGTGGTTTGACTAAATGTGGAGCTTGATCGGTGATCATCATTTCACGCTCGTGCAGCGCTTCGCGAACTAACTTGAAATCGAATTGCTCCAGGTAGCGCAGTCCACCATGAATCAATTTGCTAGATCTTGAGGATGTTCCGGCCGCAAAATCATCACTTTCAACGAGAGCAACTTTGAGTCCACGTGAAGCCGCATCGAGAGCGATTCCGCTTCCGACAACTCCACCTCCAATGACCAAAAGATCGAACTCGTGAGACTTTAATTCTGCGATATCTACGCTGCGTTGTTCAGGATTAAGCACTGACTTATTGGAGGCCACGTGCTTAGAATACGGGTATGTCTTACATCGGGGCGATCGACCAAGGAACGACCAGTACCCGCTTCATGATCTTTGACCAGGCCGGGTCGGTCATAGCCGCTGCTCAAAAGGAGCACAACCAAATCCTGCCCCAGGGTGGATGGGTGGAGCACGATCCGCTGGAAATATTGCGAGCAACTGATGCTGTTATTAAAGAGGCCTTATCGACTGCTGGTCTAGTCGGGAGCGATTTGGCAGCCATTGGAATTACCAATCAACGCGAGACGACCGTCGCCTGGAACGCCACCACCGGAGCTCCATTGGGGAGTGCAATCGTCTGGCAAGACACCAGAAGTCAATCAATTTTGGATGAGATCGCGCCTGATTCGGTCGGTCGGATCACCTATAAGACCGGACTACCCCTCGCTCCCTATTTCTCTGCAAGCAAGATGAGTTGGATGCTTAGGAATTCCACCACTGTGGCGAGCGCGAGAGATCAGCAGGAGCTGCGCTTTGGAACGATCGATTCCTGGCTGGTTTGGAATTTAAGTGAGGACAATATTCACGTCACCGATGTCTCTAATGCATCGCGCACCCTCCTCATGAATCTACAGACCCTCAATTGGGATGAAGAACTTCTCGCGATCTTCGACATCCCTCTCAACTCCCTCGCCACCATCAAGAGTTCGTCAGAAATTTATGGTTACACCGATCCCGATGGAGTATTTGGGGCTCGCATCCCAATTGCAGGAATTGTTGGAGATCAACATGCCGCGCTCTTGGGTCAACTCTGCTTTGAAAAGGGCGAATCGAAGACCACATATGGAACGGGCAATTTCGC
>CAIKID010000162.1 GCA_903827345.1 uncultured Actinomycetes bacterium
ACCGCGCAACACCTGCGCGTCGGGGAAGCCACGATCGACCGTAAATTTTTAGGTGAAGTCACCGCGCTCTCACCAGATGAGATGCGCCAATGGCGCGGTCCGCTCTCAGACCCGGCCGGTTATATGGCGTTGCGCTGTTGGCTCTCGCGCGGAGTTAAGATCATGATCAACGATCCGAAGGATCCAACCCCTTACTGGCTTATAAGCAGTAAAAAAGCGCAACCGCTGGCGGCTGCGCTTCAAGATAAAGATTAAAGAGAATCTATTCGCAATCCTTGCAAACTGCCTTGGCGCCTTCACCCTTTGCCAATTGGGAAGTGTGGTGAACGAGGAAGCAACGCGAACAAGTAAATTCGTCGGTCTGCTTTGGAACAACTCGGACAGTCAGCTCTTCGCCAGATAAATCAGCGCCTGGAAGTTCTAGGTTCTCCGCGGCATCTTCTTCATCGATATCAACTTGTCCTGATTGAGCATCTGCTCGACGGGCTTTTAACTCTTCAAGGGATTCCTCATGAAGTTCTTCATCCGTCTTTCTGGGTGTGTCGTAATCGGTTGCCATGGTGCACCTCCTTCGCGTCTAACTACTGCAGAACGCATCCGCCTCAATGGGGGACGCTGAACTGCCTACCAGGGCGGATAGTGTCTTATAAAGCCCTGTCTTGGCTAATTAACACTCGGCGTGTCGCCTTTATTCCCCAGATTCACGGGAAAGTTTAAGTTGTAGCCCTCTTAGAGCAGTCGCAGCGGCTCCTGGCCGCGGGCAATCAACCGTTCAAAGTGATTTTCACGCTTGTCGACAAAGGTAGCAACATCGCTGGTGCTCTTCTTTATATAAGCCGCTAACTCATCGCGCGCAGCCGCGCCCTCACCCGTCAACGTTTCAAGTTCGAAAATTCCCCAGGCCCGTAGCACGGGAAGAACGACATCTTCCAAGTGCAACTTAAGATCATAAATACCGGCGAGGGCAATTTGAACTGATTTACGTCCCCAGCCTGGCATACCTGCTCCTGGCATTTGGAAGTGAATCAAAACATCTTTGATCGCACACATTGCTGCATTCGGCTCTAGCTTGATAGCAGCCGCGATGAGATTGCGGTAGAACAACATATGCAAGTTCTCATCGAGCGCGACGCGCGCGAGCATTCCTTCACAAATAGGGTCATCAGAGATGCGCCCGGTATTGCGATGTGAAATACGAGTAGCAAGTTCTTGGAAAGTTACATAGGCAATGGTGTGCAACATATCGTTGGGATAAGGAGTCAGATACCCAACTTGCATATGCGCCATGCGCAGATCTTCTAATTCAATGGGATCTACTCCCCGGGTTGCCATGAGGTAATCGCGAAGCACAATTCCATGTCGAGCCTCTTCGGCGGTCCATCGATTAATCCAAGTATTCCATGCACCTTCACGACTCGTCGCGAAGGCAATCTCGGTGTGATATGAGGGCAGATTATCTTCAGTCAGCAAGTTGAGGACGAGTGCATCTTGCGCGATAACTGTAAGTCTTGAATCTTTAGCTTCCCATGCGTCACCATTAAGTGGTCCAGCAAAGGTGCGACCTTCTGACCAAGGGACATACTCGTGGGGATACCAATCCTTGGTGGTCTTTATATGACGCTCAATTTCGA
>CAIKID010000163.1 GCA_903827345.1 uncultured Actinomycetes bacterium
CCTTACTACCCCAATTCTAGAAGTTCTCTAGAGGGGCAACTGGCTCCGGTGCAGTACTCATTCCAACCTGGGACTAGTACTCATGATGCATTGAAAGAGATGCTCAAGAGTTTTGGAGAGGAAGTTTCTGCAACCAAGTTAAGCGCGGGTTACCTTAAGTTCACTCCTTATCAGGTACTGACGATCGCTTCCATGATTCAGATTGAGTCCGACCCGGCAGATAGCGGCAAGGTGGCTCGGGTTATTTATAATCGCCTGCGCATTGGAATGCCACTACAACTCAACTCAACGGTGCAGTACGCGTTGGGACTACGCGGGCAGATTGGTTTGAGTATCAAGTCGACTCAGGTCGATTCGCCCTACAACACCTATTTGCATGTTGGATTACCACCAACACCGATTTCAAATCCCTCGATTACATCACTCACGGGGGCCTTAAACCCTGTTGCGGGCAATTGGCTTTACTTCATAACCGTTAAACCACACGACACGCGATTTACCAATAACTTCGCTACCTTTCAAAGTTGGGTTGCGCTCTATAACCACAATGTTTCCATAGGATTATTCAAATGATCAGAGCTGCTGTACTGGGCTCGCCAGTGAGTCATAGTCTTTCTCCGGTATTGCATAACGCGGCTTACAAACTTCTTGGAGTATCTGGAACTTACGAAGCCATCGACCTAACCCCAGAGAACGCACGCGCATTCTTTTCCACGGCGCTGGAAGAGGATTGGACCGGTTTCTCGTTGACGATGCCGCTTAAAGAGACGATCGTGGAAGTGGGAGCGGATCTGGGTTTCGTGATTGATTCCACTGCGATGCAAATGCGTTCGGCCAATACCTTGGTGCGGAAGGGTGGGACTTTTGCCGCATCATCGACGGATAGAACTGCCTTCGTGCATCTCTTAGCTGGCGTAGCAAAGGAGAGGGTCGCAATAATTGGCGGAGGAGGAACTGCACGAGCTGCGCTCAGCGCCATTGATGGAGTTGCAGGCACTATCGACTTCCTCCTGCGTTCACCAACACGAAGCGAACTCCTCTCCAGTATTGGAACCCGCTCCTCATTGAATTTCTTTGGAATGGACCGCTCTCTGGAGGGATACGACCTCGTCATCTCAACAGTTCCTGCAGGAGCAAGCGATGGCATCGCGCTATCTCTAGAGTGCACCGTGCCCACCCTCTTTGACGTTCTGTATAAGCCGTATCCAACGCCATTGTTGGCCAAGGCTAGAGCGAAAGGTAGCCAGACCTTTGATGGGATGGATCTGTTGGTGGAGCAGGCCATCGATCAAATCGCAATCTTCACCTTAAAGAGCTTTGATCGTGACCAGATGCGCAAAGAGTTACTAGAAGTGGGTCGCTCCCACCTCATTTAAGCAGCGAATAAAGCGGGGATGGCCCACTTTCTGACACAATACGCCTATGTTGAGATGGCTTACTGCAGGTGAATCACATGGACCAGCCCTCTCTGCGATTCTGGAAGGCCTCCCTGCTCATGTTGAAATCTCATCCGAGACGATAGATATCGATCTGCGACGTCGTCGGCTGGGATATGGCAGAGGAGCGCGACAGAATTTCGAAGCAGATCAGGTAACCATTCTCGGGGGAATCCGTCATGGCGAGAGCCAAGGGGGACCAATCGCTATTCAGGTTGGTAACTCAGAGTGGCCCAAGTGGGAGAAGGTTATGTCTGCCGATCCCGTTCCTGCCGATGAGCTAGCCGCCCTAGCGCGAAATGCTCCGCTGACTCGTCCCCGCCCCGGACATGCAGATCTCGTTGGAATGCAGAAATATGCTTTTGACGATGCCCGACCTATCTTAGAGAGAGCAAGTGCGCGCGAGACGGCTGCGCGTGTTGCACTTGGCGCGGTAGCGCGAGCGTTTTTAGAGCAAAGTGTTGGTATCCGGATAATGAGCCATGTTCTTTCTATTGGTAGCGCAGGAAGCCCGGAAGAATATGCGCTTCCTTCATATGCAGATCGCGATGTAGTAGATGCCGATCCTGTTCGATCCTTCGACCGAGCCGCTAGCGCGGCAATGGTCGCTGAAATTGATGCCGCTCATGCAGCAGGAGACACTCTCGGTGGGGTCATAGAAGTCCTAGCTTTTGATCTTCCGCCTGGGCTTGGGTCGCATACCCATTGGGACCGGCGATTGGATGCTCGTCTAGCAGGAGCAATGATGGGGATTCAGGCTATCAAGGGCGTTGAGATCGGTGATGGATTCACGACTGCACGACGTCGCGGTTCAGTAGCTCATGATGAGATAGAACGCGATGAATCCGGAAAAATTACTCGTCGTACTGACCGCGCAGGCGGAACAGAGGGCGGGATGTCTAATGGAGAGATCCTTCGAGTTCGAGCTGCGATGAAACCAATCTCGACAGTGCCGCGGGCGTTGGACACCATTGATGTCGCAACCGGTGAGCCAGCTAAAGCCATCAATCAGAGATCAGATGTCTGCGCAGTTCCTGCAGCTGGAATAGTTGCCGAGGCGATGTGCGCCTTGGTCTTAGCCGATGCCGTCCTAGAGAAGTTCGGGGGAGATAGCGTCACCGAAACTCGTCGTAATTTTCTTTCCTACATCGCAGCGCTCGAAATCAAGTAGATGCAGCGAGCTATCCTCATGGGCCCACCGGGCTCCGGTAAGAGCAGTATTGGAAAGGCTCTCGGACGAGAGCTGGGAACTAATTTTGTTGATACAGATTCACTCATTGTTGAAGAACAGGGGCAGAGCATCCCTGAGATCTTCGCAACTGTTGGAGAGCCTGGCTTTCGAGCCATAGAGCGAACGATTGTGCTGAATGCACTGCGCTCGGATATTGGGGTAATTGCGTTGGGCGGGGGCTCTATCCTAGATAAAGATGTGCAGACCGAGCTCTCGAAAGGTGCAGTGCCAGTTGTGTATTTGCGCGTAGGAGTTTCAAATGCGCTTATGCGTATTGGGACAAAGGGAGATCGACCGCTGTTATCAAATGATCCAAAGAGCCAATGGATCAAACTCGTTAAGGATAGAGAGCCCATTTACAGGGAGTTGGCCACCATCGAGATAGAAACCGATAACAAGAAGGCTCATGAAGTCGCCCGGGAACTAATTGCTCTCTTGGAGATGAATCATGCATAAGATTTCTGTGACTGCGGAGTTGAATTACGAGGTTCATATTGGCGCCGATTGGCGACCATATGTGGAGGCAATCTTTGCAACTCATCAAAAGGTTCTCATTATCGCCCCTGCTTTTATCGCCAGTTCCGCCGAATTACACCTACTTGTAGAATCACCACATCATCACCTCTTAGTCACCCCAGAGGGCGAAGCACAAAAAGATTATGCAACTGCCGAAAAGGTGTGGAATTTCTTAGGAGAGATGGATTTCGGTCGAACGGATGCAATTATCGCTATCGGTGGGGGAGCAACTACTGATTTAGCAGGATTTGTAGCAGCCACTTGGTTACGCGGAATTGCCTGGTATGCGGTCCCAACAACTCTTGCGGGGATGGTCGATGCGGCGATTGGCGGAAAGACCGCCATCAATACTGGGTCCGGAAAGAATTTAGTTGGATCTTTCTATTCTCCACAATCGGTCTGCGCTGATATGCGTTGGTTAGAGACTCTCTCTGATCGAGATTTTGCAGCAGGTCTTGCTGAAGTCATTAAAACTGGTTACATCCGCGATCTATCGATTCTAACCCTGCTCGATAGCGTTGATTCGATTGCAATGGTCCGTGAGCATGCGCTAGATCTTGTCGCAAAGAGTGTCGCGGTCAAGGCAATTGTGGTTTCCAGTGACTTTAAGGAGGGCAAACTCCGCGAGATTCTTAATTTCGGACATACCTTCGGACACGCAATCGAAAAGAAGTCAGGGTACGCGTTACGCCACGGCGAGGCGGTATCTATTGGATTGCACTTCGCTGCGATACTCAGTGAGAGCGAATTAGGATTCAGCTCTAGCGATACCGAGCATCTGGCGAAGTTATTGGAAAAGTTTGGACTACCTACGGTATTACTCAAGAATGAGTATCAATGGTCAGAACTCCTCGCTCTTATGACCGGCGATAAGAAGAGCCGAGATGGTCGAATTCGCTTCATCGGTTTGCGAGCACCCGGAGAACCGGATTGGATTGAAGCGGCGAGTAACGAGACCCTGACCGCCACCTATGAGAAGATACTTCTATGAGTTCTGCAACAATCCTGGTTCTTAACGGCCCTAACTTAGATCGATTGGATCTACGCGATTCGGCGATATACGGAACCATGACCTTTCCCCAGTTATCTGATTTCATCATCGCTAGCGGCGCAGCCATAGGGCTCGAAGTCGAGGTCCGGCAGAGCAATTCGGAATCTGAAATCATCACCTGGCTGCATGAGGCTGCGGATAAGCGCAATCCCGTGATTTTCAATCCTGCCGCATTTACCCACTACTCGTATGCGATCCGTGATGCCGCTGCCATGCTTACGGCTCCACTTATAGAAGTTCACCTCAGTAATCCATTGGCACGTGAGGAGTTTCGTCACACTTCGGTGATTTCCGGGGTTTCATACGGAACTATTGGGGGGTTTGGCCCCGATTCTTACCGGTTGGCCCTGATCGCGATGAAAGAGTTGATCTAACCTTCAGGTATTCTGCCCCAATGGCTACTACAAATGACCTTAAGAACGGCATGACTCTAGAGATAGAAAACAAGCTCTGGACCGTCGTTGAATTCCAGCATGTGAAGCCCGGCAAGGGCCCGGCTTTCGTTCGCACCAAGCTCAAGCTCGTTCCCGGCGGCAAGGTTGTTGAAAGAACCTTCAATGCAGGAGTTAAAGTTGAGATCGCTCAGGTCGAGAAGCGAGATATGCAGTATCTCTATCGCGATGGTGACGGCTTTATTTTTATGGATACCCAAAATTTCGATCAGATAACAATCAGCCCAGAAGTTGTTGGCGACGCAGCTGACTACATGCTCGAGAACGTTGAAGCGCTAGTAGCTGTTCACGACGGCAACCCTCTATACATCGATCTACCCGCCTCAGTGGAATTAACCATCACCTACACCGAGCCAGGGTTGCAAGGTGATCGCTCTTCCGGCGGCACCAAACCCGCTACCGTTGAAACTGGAATTCAAATTCAGGTTCCACTCTTCATCAAGCAGGATGAGAAGGTTCTCGTCGATACTCGTACCGGTGCTTACCTAGGTCGCGCCAATTCCTAAGGACGGATCGAACAATGAGTGCTAGACGGAAGGCACGTAAGCGCACTCTCGACATCCTCTTTGAAGCGGATATGCGGGGAGTGAGTGCAGTGGATCTACTTCAGGTGCGCCCGATCGACGAAATTTCAGAGTCAGCATATGCGCGGACTTTGGTCTTAGGGGTCGCCGAGCATGGCGCCAAGATAGATGAACTGATCCACACCTATGCCGA
>CAIKID010000164.1 GCA_903827345.1 uncultured Actinomycetes bacterium
CCAAGAACGCCAACGGCGATAATCGCCAAGTCAAGATCGCCCTTATCAAAAATAGCTTCGACTACCCGCTCGCGGGCGGCCCTATCGGTTACGTCAAGCGCATAATCCCCGCTTCGACCAACCAGAATAACTTCACGCGATTTATCTTCCGGTAGTTGTGAAACGATCGCTAAGCCGATTTCACTCTTAGCGCCAATCAGGGCGATACGTCCGGGGTTCTTAAATCCATTTAACATAGGTGAAGCCTCCTGGCTTGATCGGATTGCCATAACCCCGTGGGATCCATGGTACGTCTAATATCGCGCCATTGATTAATCTGCGGATACATGAGTGGTATTAACTCCGGACTTACTCGTGAATCTTTGATTAAGTAGACGCGCCCACCTGCTGCCACCAACTCTTCATCAAATCCTCGAAGAAACTGCTCAAGTCCTGGTACTGCCATTGAATAATCGAGAGTGAGAGTCCATCCCGACCGAGGGAAACTGAGTGGAGCCTGCGATGCGTTTCCGAATTTCTTCAAGACTCCAAGGAAAGAAGCCGCCTTTAAATCGCGCAATCCACGGAAGAGGCGATCAAAGATTTCTTCCTTGCCAATATCAATGACAAATTGGTATTGCAAAAATCCTGTATCGCCATAAATACGGTTCCAATGGCTGATGCCATCGAGCGGGTGCATGTATTTGGTGAGGGCTACCGCACCATCTTTCAGCGGTTTGCGGTACCAGATTTCATTAAACGCACTCACGGTGAGAGGTGTTATAAAATTCTTACCCGCGAGAGAAGGCAGAGATGGTCCAGTCGATTCTGATTCTTTGGCTTTGACTGGTGTGGACCCGTAATTACCAAGGCTCACCACTCCCCTGCCGCGATAATCTCCCGAGAGATCGATCCAAGCCACCGTGTGCTCGTAATCATTATCGGAGCGATTCAGCAACTCGATCATTTCACTTAAATTCTTTACCCGATGCTCAATAACATCTACCGAATTGGATTGCAGCGCGTGTAGTTCAATTTCAATTTCTATTACGACTCCCGTGAGACCGAGTCCGCCAACCGTCGCCCAAAATTCTGGGTCATTGGGGGTTAAATTCACGATCCCCCCTGATGCCAGCATCAGGGTTATTCGCCGGACGCATTGCGAAAACGAACCTGTTCTATGATGAGACTTTCCATGAATGTCGGCGGCAATCGCTCCACCCATCGTGACAAAACCCGTTCCCGGGACTACCGGGGGAAAGAGGGATTTCTCTAGTGCAGCACGCTCCAGGGCAGCCACAGTGACACCCGCGCCAACGACCGCGGTCCTGCTTTGCATATCGATGCTTATCCCATTAAATGCGGCGAGATCAATCAGCGTTCCACCAGAGTTCAGTGCGGAATCTCCGTAGCTGCGATGCAGTCCAATTGGCAGCAGGCCTCGAACGGATTTAGATGTTGAAACGAGTTCTTGTATCTGCTCGACGGTTGAAGCCGCTGCGCGCGAACTCAATGAGTGGAAATTGTTTCCCCACCCCGACGTCAACTGGGGGCTATTTATTTGCATAAACCGTAAGGATCAAAAGCAGCGCAGTAGTGGCACCAGCTCCAAGGAAGTACCAATCGTTAAACATAACCTCCTCGGGCGATTCGCCACTATTCTTCTCAACTGCAAGTATGTAGCGAAGAAGCGCGAAGGTCACAGTGATGACCGATATCTCTGCGTAAGGGTGGGTGCCAGTGAGCGAGAATGCCCACAGGCTGTATGCGGTTAATGTAACCCCGATGGCAACGGTAAGTACTAGCCGTAAAAACTCACTCGTATATTCTTCTATGACGGGGCGAACAGTTACTGCCGATTGATTCTGCTTCTCGGCGATCCGCTTGGCGGTGACGATCACGAGTGGTCCGAAGGTAGCAACCACTAGGAACCAACTAGAACTAGGTGTATGGGTAGCAGTCGCCCCTCCAATAGCACGTAACGCAAATCCGAAGGAGACGATGAGTAGTTCAACGATTGGCTCGTGTTTTAGCCCAAAGGAATAGAGCAGGGTAAGGACAACATAGATCGCTAGTGTTAATTGGAAGGCCCCGGGAAGTAAGACCGAGAATCCAACTGCAATAATCGCATTGACCATGGCGAGCGCCCACGCTTCACCCGGCGATATCCGTCCAGAGGCGATGGGTCGATGAGATTTCTTCGGGTTAG
>CAIKID010000165.1 GCA_903827345.1 uncultured Actinomycetes bacterium
CGCTAGAAACGGGTATTGGCATCTCACATGGTTTAGCACTCGCCGCTTCATTTAAAGAGAGTTCACTCGCCTGCGGACTTGGAACTGTGGCTCTCTTTGAAGGAGATATCTGCTCGCCTGCGACAACGGTTGAAGACGGGTTCATAGAAGTCAAAAGGCGCGAGCCCGCAGACTTTGAGAGGTACCTCGCAGCTCCCGCGCGAGTTGATTATTGGAAGCAACGTATCCTTAGAGTCTTGCGATTGCTAGAAGGGCGGAGTACGTGAATTCAACAACACTAGCGCGCGATATCGTCCGCCAATTAATTGAGAATGGAATATCGGATTTCGTCCTTTCTCCTGGTTCGCGTAACGCTCCCCTTTCAATTGCCCTACATGAGGCAGAGCAAGCTGGACTCATTAATCTCTTTGTTCGGATAGATGAGCGTGGAGCAGCCTTCTTCGCTTTGGGATTAAGCAAGGCATCAGATAGCTACGTCGCAGTAATCTGCACCAGCGGCACTGCAGCGGCTAATTTTCATCCGGCGACGCTAGAGGCGTATCACTCCGCAAATAAATTATTGGTTATCACCGCAGATCGTCCGGCGCATCTGCGACGTACCGGCGCCAATCAAACGACATTGCAGGTTGGTTTACTTGAACCTGTGCCTACGATTGATATTTCGGCATCTGTTTCTATCTCCAAACTTTTATTCTCTGGCCCTATTCACCTCAACATCCAATTTGGAGAACCTTTGCTATCTGATGACCGAACCGGCTGGTTAGCAGGTTGGGCGCCACACACCAAGGAATATCCAAAGAGTGAAGCGCACGAGCTCTTCTATCCAGAGGCTCGTGGAGTCTTGGTTATAGGGCACGATCGAGCTGGCTTCGCTGCGGATGCGCTTTCTCTCTTTGCACAAAACCTTGGTTGGCCGATAATCGCAGAAGACCCGCTCTCATTTCCTACCTGCGTTGCCCATGCCGCGCTCATCCTGAGCGATCGCGAAATACGTAAAACCTTGAAGCCAGATCAGATCGTTGTTGTTGGTCGACCTACACTCTCACGGAGTATTGCAGCACTCATACAAGAGTGCGATCAGTTGATCATTGTTGATCCACGAGCGCGCACGGTGGATACCGAGAGAAGCGCCTCGCAGATTTTTAACAAGATCCCTGATGGCCAGGTGAATCCTGATTTGCACTGGTTAAAACTCTGGCGGGGTATCGCCAAGCAGGCAGAGAGTTCTCTTCATTTGGCCTGGTCGGAACAATCTGCAGTTTCGACAATTTCGGCAAACATCCCAATCGGGGCTGCTCTCTTTGTAGGAAGCAGCCGTCCAGTGCGCGATATCGAGGCCTTTGCTAAACCACGTTCTGGGGTTGATACTTTTGCTAATCGCGGTTTGGCTGGCATAGATGGAAATATTTCATGCGCATTTGGCATCGCGGAAAAGTACGAACGTTCTTATGCAATTATGGGGGATATTACATTCCTACACGATATTTCTGCGATGGTAAATCCCACCGCTGCCAATCTCACGGTCTTTGTCATTGATAACAACGGCGGTGGAATATTTAGCACCTTGGAACAAGCCGGCGTAGATGGCTTTGATAAGTTATTTGGAACTCCGCATAATATGGATTTAGAGCGAGTGATTCATGGTTTTGGCGGGCTAGTGTCCAAGGTAAAAACGGATTCTGATCTGCTCCATATTTTGCGTCATGAGGCGAAAGGACTTAACTTCGTCGTAGTTGAAGTTCCCGATCGCACAACTAATGCAGCGGTACTAAAAGAAACTACTCAGAGCCTAGTGAGTGCGCTGCGAATAGGAAGCAATTTAGCCTGACTTTC
>CAIKID010000166.1 GCA_903827345.1 uncultured Actinomycetes bacterium
GATCTATGGAGTTGAGTCGATCCCGGCGGCGGACCGAACTTCCACCCCATCGGATCTCTTCAAAATTGCCTTTGGTGGCGCAAATAGTTTTGCCACCGTTTTGCTCGGCGCTTTCCCTATCTTCTTCGGACTCTCCTTGATGCAAGGGTTGCTGGCAACTCTGCTCGGAGTCGTAGTTGGTTCGGCAATTTTGGCGCCAATGGCGGTCTTTGGACCAATCAACGGTACCAATAACGCAGTTTCATCTGGAGCACACTTTGGCGTCGTTGGCCGTGTACTCGGCTCTTATCTTTCGCTCCTCACCGCTATCGCCTTTTATTCCATCGCGGTGTGGACTGCAGGAGATGCCATCGTCGGCGGCGCAGTTCAACTCTTTGGTTGGCACGATTCAAAGGTATTCCGCGGATTCGCTTACGGCATCATGGCGCTTTTGATTTTGGCTGTGTGTATCTATGGATACCAGTTCATGCTCTGGATCAATAAAATTGCCGTTACTGGGGCATCCTTCGTCTTGGTCCTTGGCTTCATCGCCTTCTCTGGCAAAGTTAACTGGCACTATGTAGGTTCATTTAAGAGCACTGCAAGTGTTGGATTCTGGCCCGCCTTCCTCGGTTCGGCATTTATCGTTCTTTCGAACCCAATCTCCTTCGGTGCCTTCTTGGGTGACTGGTCTCGATATATTCCCAGGGAGTCTGGCGGAATGAGAGTTATGAAGGCTGCATTCTTATCCCAGATCGCATCTCTCTTGCCATTCCTCTTTGGCTTGGTGACAACAGCAGTTGTGGCTGAAAAAGCCCCTGATTCCTTTAAGAGTTTTGATTATGTAGGTGGCATGCTTGCGACAACACCAAGTTGGTTCTTGCTTCCAATCTTGCTGCTCGCCATTATCGGCGGCATGTCGACGGGTTCCACATCGTTGTACGGCACCGGACTGGATTTCTCGAGCGTATTTCCAAAACTCAGTCGCGTGCAGGCAACCATCTTCATCGGAATCATCTCGATAGTCCTGATCTTTATCGGGCGATTTGGATACAACTTGGTAACCAGCGTTACCACCTTCGTAACCTTGATTATCGTCTGCACAACGCCGTGGATGATCATGATGATGGTTGGATTCCTGCATCGCCGGGGCCATTACCTATCCGATGATCTACAGGTATTCAATCGCGGCCAAAAGGGCGGCGCATACTGGTTCAGAAATGGCTTCAACGTTGAAGCTCTCTTCATCTGGATCTTTAGCGCTGGTTTGAGCCTTTGCTTTGTGAACGTCCCTGGCCAGTTCGTCGGAGTACTTGGAAGTCACTTCAATGGTCTAGATATCTCGCTGCTGGTTGCCGTCATTCTGCCTGCGGTCTTGTACTGGCTCACGTTGAAGTTCTCTTCGGAACCAGCCGCTATTCACGGTGAATTGGGTGCTCGCTTCCGGCCTGCAGTCGATATGCCAACTGCTCCGATTGTGAAGAAGTAGTTATAGTTTCTGCATGATCGTAGATCTCAGCCACATTCTGCTAACGGATCTCCAGGTTTATCCCGGAGATCCGAAGGTAGAAATCAAACCAGCACTCACGATCGAAGATGATTTCGTCAATGTCCTTACAGTTAACATGGGCTCACAATCCGGTACACACGTCGATTCGCCCTTCCACGTTCTTTCGGATGGTAAAAGACTGAATGAAGTGGATCTTTCACATTTCATCGGCATAGGTGCTGTGATAGATGCGACGGGATTATCCGACCGTCAAGAAATACCCACCGAACGGTTTACAAACCTAGATTTAACTGGCGTGAGCATTGCGCTCGTACGGACCGACTGGTCGCAATACTTTGGAACTGCACGCTATTTGGCGCACCCTTATCCAAACGTGGAATCACTGACCCACCTTAAGAATCACGGGATTACAACCATAGCTTTGGATTTTCTCTCCCTCGACAGAACCCCTGCAGCGGGGGAGGAGTTCACCCTGGCCAACCATTATTTCTGGTCTCAAGGAGATGGCATCATCGGTGAAAACTTCACCGGACTCTCTCAAATCACGGTCGAACGGCCAAACATCTCTATGTTGCCCCTTAATTTAGGCGCCAGTGATGGCGCCCCAGTCCGTGCTATCGCCAGCTGGTAGCGAGATAAGATTTGTAAATGGGCGATACCAGTAAACCAAGAGTGACCAACGGCACGATTGTCGGTCAGATCGATGCCACAAAAGTCCCGCGCTATAGCGGCTTAACAACATTTGCCCAGCTACCAGAACTTTACGAAGTATCTGATGTTGATGTTGCGATCGTTGGAATTCCCTTTGATAGCGGTGTTTCATACCGCCCCGGTGCTCGCTTCGGTCCCAGTCATGTCCGCGAAGCGGCGCGGCTGCTTCGCCCTTATAACCCCGCAGGCGATGTTTCACCATTCTCGCAACAACAAGTTGCAGATGCTGGTGACTTTCCTGCAAATCCCTTTGATATTGAAGAGGCCATTGCCGGTATTCACAAGAGCTATGACCAACTTTTAGAGCGTGCAAAACGCATTGTGACGATCGGTGGCGATCACACGATCACCCTTCCGATCTTGCGATCGCTCAAGGCTAAGCACGGAGCGATTAGCGTTGTGCACTTTGATGCTCACTTAGACACATGGGATTCCTATTTTGGCGCCGACTACACCCACGGCACCACATTTAGACGTGCCAGCGAAGAGGGATTACTCGACCCAGAAGGTTGCATGCATATTGGAATTCGCGGCTCGCTCTATGCAGCTAAAGATTTAACAGATGACAAAGCCCTGGGATTCCAGATCTTCTCTAGCATCGAGTTTCAGGATCTCGGCGCGCACGAAGCCATCAAGAAGATGCAGGCCCGCGTTGGCCAGCGTCCCGTTTACATCAGCATTGATATCGATGTCCTAGATCCGGCTCACGCACCTGGCACTGGCACTCCAGAGGCGGGCGGACTCACCAGTCGCGAACTTCTTTCGGTACTACGCGCCACCGCTGGAATGAATGTCATCGGCGCCGATGTCGTAGAGGTAGCCCCCGCCTACGATCATGCGCAAATTACAGGCATCGCCGCATCGCACGTCATTTACGAACTTATTAGCGCTTTCGCTACCAAGTAATATTTCTGCAAATCTAGAGAGGTCCTTATGGTTAACAAAGTTGGAATCATTGCCGGAACCGGTTTTTACACGCTACCTGCACTTTCAAATTCCACGCCGCGGGCGGTCGATACCAAATTTGGCCAAGCGCTCATCACAAGTGGCATGTGGGGTGATATCCCCATCGAATTTGTTACGCGTCATGGAGTGAAACACACCGTTCCACCTTCAAAAGTGAATTACCGGGCCAATATCCAAGCATTGAGAGATTTAGGCGTTAATAGAGTCATCGCGATAAATGTTGTAGGCAGTATTGATCCAACGCTCAAGGCGGGGGACTTGCAGATCATTACCGATTTCGTTGACTTTACCTCTGGGCGTGAAGATACA
>CAIKID010000167.1 GCA_903827345.1 uncultured Actinomycetes bacterium
GGATTTCATCGTCCCAAAAATGGAAATTTGGTGGAGCAAGTAAGAGAAAAGTTTTGACTCAACGACGAATTGCGCGAAAATCAAAACGTGAAGTTGAAAGCATGTGCGGAACAGTCAGCGCCCAAATGACAACAAGTGCACTCCACAACAAACCAAATGAGAAATGCGCATTTTCAAAGTGCATTAATCCCGCTGATATAACGAACGTCCCAATAATTGCATACAAACCTGGGGTGATAGCCCCACGTAATGCACGAAATACACTTCCTTTCGCCGCAAGCACTCTTGAGTTTTCTAATTTCGAAACCAAACGTGCAGTGTGACGAGTTGCGTGCCAGAAACCAAAATAGATAGCGAAAGCTATAAGTGGGGGGGTAACCACTGCAAGGCAGAGGAGTACGACTAAGTCGAGGGCGAAGGGCAGAGCCCGTAACACCATCAAGATAAATATTGCCGCGATTGCTACTGCCAAGGTGGTCGCGCGTAGCAGGTGGCCGTGGGACCCAGTCCAGTTGATGAGGGCCGGATTGATCCGGTGCAGAGCGCTCCGCGTGCGAGAGTCGGTCAGGGGGAGCACTACAGGGGCAAACCCTGCGGGGAGTGCATAAATGCTCTCAACAAACCAAGGTGATTTTTTAATAGCGCTGGCGGTTTTCCATTCATTGCGAAAGGCGGCATCTCCGTAGCCAAAGTGCAGCGCACTCATGACAACTACAACCCGAAACCCGTTGAGGTTCCAGGTAGCTATGGCCCAACCGGCAAGGAGCGCGATAGCTACATACATGACTATGTAAAGTAGAAAACGGCCGCGCGGTTTGCTGGGTATTGAGATCAGATGATCGATGGCCCCATGAGGGATTCCAATAAGCAGCGCTATCAAGGCAATGGTAATTTGCGCTGACATATTGAGATCGATTCCCGCAATGCGAAGGAGGGCGAAGAGAAGAATGACTGCGATAGCCGCCCAACGCGAAAAGCGTTCAATCAAGGAAAATATGGCGGGCAGCGCATCCTTCATCATCGGATTCTATTTCAATACCTCTGCGCGTGAGAGTTGAAATAGCGTGAACCATCTGGAGTATCTGGCCGTTATCGCTTTTGTTTCGCTCTGCGCTTTTGGTGTAAATCTGGGATTTCGATTGCGAATTCTGCGACGTTGGCGCGAACTCTTTCTGACACAATTATCGATTGTGGTTATTTACCTCACCTGGGATACCTGGGCCATCGCACATAAGAATTGGTTCTTTGATACCCACCAGATAATCAATGTCGATGTACTTCCCAAAGTGCCATTGGAAGAGCTGCTCTTCTTTATTGTCGTGCCACTCACCGTGATATTAAGTTATCAAGCGCTCCTTAAATTAACGGGCTGGCAGCAGGACGGTGAATCCCAGTGATTTACTCAGATATTGCCCTCGATGCGGTGGTCTTCGCTGTGATCGCCGACCTCTTTATTCTGCGCACGCAGATGATCACCCGAGGAATCTATTGGCTCACCTACGGGCTGATATTTCCCTTTCAATTGCTGACTAATTGGTGGCTTACCTCAAGGAAGATTGTGCAGTATTCGCCCTCGGAAATTATCGGCCGCCGGCTGGCCGGCGCTCCCATTGAAGATCTGCTCTTTGGCTTTTCGATGATTCTGCTGACGCTTTCGCTCTGGGAATTCTTCCTGCGGCGCAGTCGAAAGGCTGGGCTCCGGAAGGGTGCTTGAGGGCTGCAGTGTCAGTGGTCGCTGTTATCTTTCTTATTAACTAAGAAAGAGGTAAAAAATGCTAATTAAAGCCCTGCTTGACGTCGATATGGTCGCACTCGAATCTTCCGACAAAGTTACTCTCATGCTCGATCTCACCGCTCCTGCAAATCCCTTACATATCAACCGACCGGGTCAAGCTGTGCAGGTTGTGCTCGATCGATCTGGCTCTATGTCTGGTCACCCATTTGAATCAGCGAAGAGCTCGTTGCTCAAACTCGTCGATCGCCTAGCACCGCAAGATTCCTTTGGTTTGGTGGCCTTTGACGACACCGCACTCGTCATCGTTCCCACTCGCACCCTAGCCGATCATCACCTGCCTTCACTTAAGCAGGCCATTCGAGATATGCAGACTGGTGGATCTACCGATCTATCCGCAGGTTATCTTTTGGGAATTCGTGAACTTAAGCGGGTGCAATCAACAGGAGGTTCCACTCTTCTCTTGATCTCTGACGGCCACGCTAACGCAGGTGAGACCGATCCAAAGTTCTTCACCGAGATCGCTACCAAATCGACCTCCGAAAAAGTAACCACTTCCACTATTGGATTGGGGGATGGTTATGACGAGACCATTCTTGAAGCACTCGCTCAGGGTGGCGGAGGGGCGCATCGCTTTGCCGCAACTGTTGATGAAGCAGTTGGCGCAATCGCCGCAGAGGTTGAAGATCTACTCGATAAAGCGGTTGTTAATACCGTACTTCGTTTGACCCCCACATCCGCACTGATCGGCGCCCCCTCGATCGAAATTTTGCAGCGCCTTCCCTATTGGATGGATGGCGAGACCTATGTCTTGCAACTAGGAGATCTTTATAGCGGAGAAAATCGCCGCTTTGTTGTCGAAATTCCTATCCCCGGCATGGCAGCGCTAGGACTCTGTCACGTTGCAGATTTAACTATTGAATATCTCGACTTGTCACAGCGCCAAGAGATTTCGGTAACCCTTCCCGTCAACGTCAATGTCGTGCCAGGGGATGTCGCCGCCGGTCGGATAGCTGATCCCATTGTGCGGGCAGAACGCCTGGTTCTTGACGCCCAATCAGCGAAAACATCAGCTGTTGCAGATCTGCAATCTGGCAATATCAAAGAGGCTTCTGCACGACTCAAGGGGACTGCCGCCAATCTCCGTCGCGATGCCGCACTTATTCCGGTGACAGATGAGAAGAGCGCAAATTCTCTTGCAATCATCATGGCGGAAGCCGCCGAGATCGAAGCGCTCGCCCAAATGGCGGAAGATGAAAATGTCTTCTACTCGCAGAAGCGGATGACTGAATCCTTCTCGCGCAAGACGCGCTCGCGCAATGTGCGGGAGCCCGATGAGAACAATCCAAATTCCAGCGAAGCTGCTAGCTAAGGCTTAACTCCAATTGTTAACGGCCGCATTGTTTCAGCGAAGAAATCATTGCCCTTATCGTCAACGACGATAAATGCCGGGAAGTTTTCTACTTCAATCTTCCAGACCGCTTCCATCCCTAGCTCGGCATAATCCAAGACTTCAACCTTGCGGATGCAGTCGAGAGCAAGTCGTGCAGCCGGACCACCGATAGACCCTAAGTAAAAGCCCCCGTGGGCTTTACAGGCATCGGTGACTTGTTGTGACCTATTGCCCTTAGCCAGCATGATCATGGATCCGCCAGCGGCTTGGAACTGCTCTACATATGAGTCCATGCGACCCGCGGTCGTGGGACCGAAGGAACCTGATGCATAACCTTCTGGAGTCTTCGCGGGGCCGGCGTAATACACCGCGTGGTCTTTGAAGTATTGCGGCAGCGGCTGACCCGAATCAAGCAGCTCTTTGAGTTTGGCATGCGCGATATCGCGAGCCACGATCAAGGTGCCGTTGAGCGAAAGTCTGGTCTTAATTGGGTACTGGGAGAGTGTGGCTAATACATCCTGCATTGGCGCATTGAGGTCGATAGAGACAGCCTCGCCATCGAGATGTTCATCGGTGGTCTCTGGCAAGAAGTGTGCGGGTTCGCGTTCCAACTTTTCTAGGAAGACACC
>CAIKID010000168.1 GCA_903827345.1 uncultured Actinomycetes bacterium
GAGTCGCTTTTTCTGCAATACCCGTCGCGATCTATCAATTCAGTTGGACCGCTATTGGTTTCTTCTTAGGAAATATCCTGACGCAATACCAGGTTCAGGCGCTCACAGCAGTCGGCGGAGTAATGCTCTTTGGAATTGGACTACGCCTTCTTAACATAAAGTTTATGTCAATTGGTGATTTGCTACCGGCGCTGATCTTTGCGCCACTCGTGGCTTTAGCGGCGCATCAATTCATCTAATTATCTAGAACGTTGAGGCATCAATTACAAAACGGTACTTAACATCGCTGGCAACAGTGCGGTCATAAGCCTCGTTGATGTAGTCGGCGTTGATTACTTCCACATCACTGAGAATATTCTTTTCTGCACAAAAATCGAGCATTTCTTGCAATTCTGGAAGTCCACCAATCATGGAACCAGCCAGTGATCGACGCAGACGAAGCAGATTAAAGGCGCTCACCTCATAGGGCTTACCAGGCAAGCCGATCACAACAAGTGTTCCATTTAACTTGAGGAGACCAAGATAAAGATTGATATCTAGTTCAGCGGAGACGGTATTGAGAATAAGGTCGTAACTCTCCTTGAGATCTTCAAAGATCTCTGCATCCTTTGTAACAACAAAATGCTTAGCACCCATACGCTTTGCATCGACCTCCTTAGAAGCTGAGTGCGAGAAAACCGTTACCTCGGCCCCCATGGCAGCTGCAAACTTAACTCCCATATGCCCAAGTCCGCCGAGGCCGATAACTCCTACCTTGGTGCCAATTCCCACCTTCCAGTGGCGCAGCGGGGAGTAGAGAGTGATTCCAGCGCAGAGCAGTGGAGCTACACCGGAGAGTTCAAGGTTTCCGGGAACTAAGACGGCATAATCTTGGTCAATAACGTACTTATTTGCATAGCCACCTTGTGCGACTGTCTTTCCATCGCGTTCGTAACCGTTATAGGTACCGGTCATTCCATCGAGGCAGTACTGCTGTTGCCCGGAGAGGCAGTTTTCGCAGGTGCGGCAGGAATCTATAAAGACCCCGACCCCGACGTGATCTCCGATGGCGAATTTCGTAACGGCTGAACCAATGGCGGTGACTACTCCCACAATCTCGTGGCCGGGCACCATCGGGAATATTGAATCCCCCCACTCTTCGCGCGCCTGATGAATATCAGAGTGACAGATGCCGGAGTACTTGATATCAAAGGCAATATCCCCCGCGCGCAGGTCGCGTCTTACAAATGAATAAGGTTGAAGAGGAGCTTTTGCGATGAGCGCTGCATATCCACGAGTTTCCATGGGGCGCAAGGTACCTTACTTGGCTCCAAATTTCCCATGGAGCTTTCACGAGGGGCGAATTCCCCACTTGTGTCCGAGAAGGGAGTTGAACCCTCAAGCCCTTGCGGGCACTAACACCTCAAGCTAGCGCGTCTGCCAATTCCGCCACCCGGACCGGTGCAGCCATATGAGCCCTAAGTGGGTTCGACTGAGTGAGTAAGGATACCAAAACAATCTTGGCCAAGTTGCCACCGCTAGGGCAGACTGAGGGCATGACAAGCACTGAACTGAGCGCGTTGGAAGACGACTGTATCCAGATCCTCCGAGAATTAATCCGTATCCCAAGTGTTAACTACGGAGAGGGAAGAGGAGATGAAGAGGCTGTAGCACGATATGTGGTTTCTAAGTTGGCTGAAGTAGGAATCGACTCCGAACTCATCGAAACTGCTCCGCAGCGCTTTAATGTCGTCGCGCGAATTCCGGGAAGAGATACTACTCGTCCTGGATTAGTGGTGCACGGCCATCTCGATGTAGTTCCTGCAAATGCGGCAGAATGGAGCTTTGATCCTTTCTGCGGCGACATCAAGGATGGCTATATTCTCGGCCGCGGTGCCGTAGATATGAAGGATGGCGATGCCATGTTCTTGTCGATTGTGCGCTCCTGGGCGCGCACCGGCTTTGTTCCGCCACGCAATATTCTTCTGGTCTTCTTTGCAGATGAAGAGGCAGGTAGCACCTTCGGTTCG
This sequence comes from uncultured Actinomycetes bacterium, assembly GCA_903827345.1. Lineage (GTDB taxonomy): Bacteria > Actinomycetota > Actinomycetes > Nanopelagicales > Nanopelagicaceae > PALSA-747. The sequence continues at coordinate 2,010 of CAIKID010000168.1, forward strand.
CATTGGATGGTCGAGAACCGGCCCGATATCTTTAAAGGGTATTCAGAGGCGATCTCCGAGGTCGGTGGCTTCTCGGTGACGATTACTGGCGGACATCGACTGTATTTCATTGAGACCGCCGAAAAAGGCATTCAATGGATGGAGATCACAACCCACGGAAGTGCCGGGCATGGTTCATTCATAAATACCGATAACGCTGTTACAAAATTGGCTCGAGTGATTTCTCGCATAGGTTCACATGTCTGGCCGCAGCGAGAGACCGCAACGGGGGCTAAGTTCTGGGGAAAGATTGCAGAACTCACAGGCGATAAGTACGACCCCGCCAATGCCACTGACCTTCTCAAGCATATTGGTGGAGCGGCGCGGATGATGGGCGCTACAACCCAAAACACCGCCAACCCTTCAATGCTGAATGCGGGTTATAAGGCCAATGTGATTCCCGGCTCTGCCACAGCAGTGGTCGATGGCCGTTTTCTGCCCGGCTTCGAACATGAACTCGAAGAGACAATGCGGCAGCTCGTTGGTCAAGATGCTGAAATTAAAGTGCAGGTTCGAGATAAGGCTCTCGAGGTAGATTTCTCTGGACCTCTCGTAGAAGCAATGACCGCCGCCATCTTGTCGCAAGATCCGCAAGGAATTCCGGTCCCATATCTCATGAGCGGTGGAACTGACAATAAAGCATTAAGTGAGTTGGGGATTATCGGATACGGGTTTAGCCCGCTGCTTCTTCCCCCTGATCTTGATTTCTTCGCACTCTTCCATGGAGTAGATGAAAGAGTTCCAGTCGAAGGCGTAAAATTCGGGGTGCGCGCACTTGTGCACTTCTTTGAAAACTGTTAACTAAATCGATCGAGCAGAAATTTCATCCAAGGCTTCGCGTACTTGAGGTGGGATTTCTATCTCTTCTACCGATAGCGCACCACGCAGTTGTGCGCCGGTACGCGCTCCAATGATGGCACACTTGACGCCTGGGCGATCTCTCACCCAACTCAGCGCAACTTCAATGGGGGAGTAACCCAATCCTTCAGCAGCTACGCATACTGCGTCGACTATCGAACGGGCTCTCTGATCCAAATAAGGGGCGATAAAACTGGAGAAATGTGGACTCGCTCCTCGAGAGTCCGAAGGAGTTCCATTTCGGTACTTTCCTGTAAGTACGCCGCGTCCAAGTGGAGACCAAGCGATAAACCCAACCCCAACCTCATCACAAGCCGGAAAGACCTCTGTTTCAATCTCACGGTTGAGAAGTGAGTACTCCGACTGTGCAGAACTTATTGCGACCTTGCCGAAGAATGGATTTTGTATTGTGGCGGCACGAGCAATTTGCCACGCAGCAAAGTTAGAGACTCCTATATAACGAACTCGGCCACTCGATACGGCGAAATCAAGTGCAGAGAGGGTCTCCTCTAAAGGGGTAAGAGGATCCCACTGATGGATCTGCCATAAGTCGACGTAATCCACTCCCAGTCGGTCGAGTGAGGCGTCGAGATCGCTCAAGAGCGAAGCGCGCGAATTACTGATAGCACGCTCGCCGCTTTTAAATGAAATTCCCGCCTTGGTAGCAATAGTGATCTCATCTCGGGGAACTAAGGTTCCGATGAAGCCCCCGATGACGCGTTCAGCATCTCCATCACCATAGACAGCTGCGGTATCGATGAAACTGCCACCCACATCTAAGTAGAGGCGCAGTTGATTTGCCGCTTCATGCTCGTCGGTATCTCGACCCCAGGTCATTGTTCCCAGTCCGATTCGTGAAACCTGTAGACCAGACCGTCCTAAGGTGCGCTTCTCCATGAGGTGACCCTAGCAACCCGCAGGCAAATTTCTCGGTAACCTAAGCTCATGGCCAAGGTTCCTAGTTGCGAGGTTGTATTGGTGCGCCATGCACACTCCACAGCCAATCTCAAGGGAGTGCTTGCCGGTCGCGATAACCGAGTGGGCCTTTCTGACCGTGGCAAGCTAGAAGCGCAAGAGTTGGCCACCGCCCTGCAATCCGGGGATTTTGATGCTATTTACTCCTCCCCATTGCGACGATGCAAAGAGACGATCGCCCCACTTCTTGATATTAAGAAGCAGAAGCTGGAATTTCTAGATGATCTCGTTGAGATGGAATATGGTCGTTGGTCTGGAAAATTGCTCTCAGTACTCGCTAAAGAGGAGCTCTGGAAGAAGATCCAAAGTCGACCTAGTACTGTCCGTTTCCCCGGGGGCGAAAGCTTTTCAGAGATGTCGCTTCGTGCAAATCAAGTCTTGCTTGCAAAAGCAGAGGGAAAGCGCAGAATAATGGTCGTATCACACGGCGATGTCATCAAATCGATCGTGGCTTTCCACTTGGGGCTTAGCTTGGATCTCTTTCAGAGAATTACTATCGATCCGGCATCTATAACAACAATACGTCTTCCGGGATCTCAGGTAGTTCACGTCAATTCGATTGCTCATCTCTCAAAAGGTGCAGTCGGCACCAAGGTTAAGCGCGATCGCTTTACTTTGGGTGGGGGAGCAGGGACGGTATGAGTAGATTTATTTATAACCACGATAATGTCGTGCGCTGCATAGTGGGCACCGTGGGTTTGCCAGGTGAACGTCAATTCTTCCTTCAGGTTGTATCGGCGCAAGAGAGCACGTGCGTTGCCATTGAGAAGTCTCAAGCTCTAGCGCTCTCCGAGCGGCTTAGGCTCATGATGCGGGAACTGCGGAGAAATCAATTGGCAAGTCTGGATGAACTCAACGTTGCTCTCGAGCGCGACGACACCGCCTTAGAGTTTCCAATCACCGAGGATTTTCGCGTGGGAGTTATAGGAATTAGCTGGGATCAAGAGACTCAACGTATTCTTGTAGAAGCCCAAGCCATTGGAGATGAAACCCTTACCGAACTCCTCGATGAGGATGAAGCGGCCCTCTTAGAAGACGCACCTGACCTACTCTCGTTCAAATTGCGAATCCATCAGGCCCGTTCCTTCTGCGATAGAACTGATGCGGTTGTAGCTGCAGGACGACAACCCTGCCCATTCTGTGGTCTACCGGTCGATCCGCTCGGCCATCTCTGTCCGCGCGCGAATGGATATCGCCGTTGACAGATGAACACAAGATCATCGAGAGCGGCGAATTGCAGGTTGAAGGGCGATTTGTAGATGCCTCTAACGCCACTCTCTTCGCAAAATGTGTTCTAGGCGAAGAGGAAGTCGCCGTGATTTACAAACCGATTGCAGGAGAGCGCCCGTTGTGGGATTTCCCCGATGGAAACTTGGCACAACGTGAGCTGGCCGCCTACTTACTCTCAGAGGCCCTGCAACTACATCTCGTACCATTCACCATTATGCGCGATGGCACCTTCGGACCGGGAATGGTGCAAGAGTGGATTGAAATTGACGAGGAGTTAGATGTAGTTGATTTGGCCAGCGGTGAAAGCGAACGCATTCGCGAAATGGCTCTCTTTGATGTCATCATCAACAACACAGATCGCAAATATGGGCATATTCTCCCGACCAAAGATGGCGCCATTTATGGGTGCGATCACGGAGTGACTTTTCACACCGATCCCAAACTCCGAACCGTCATATGGCAATTCGCCGGTAAAGAGTTCACCGCCAATGAATTGCAGGTACTGCGTAACGCCTGTGATCTCGCCCCGAAAGTCACCGACGGATTGATCTCTGCGGCCGAACTTTCTGCCTTGAATTCTAGAATTGAGGACCTTCTTGGCGCAGGAGCCTTTCCAGAGCCGAGCGCAGATTGGCCAGCCGTCCCTTGGCCGCCTTTTTAGGTAGCCTTACCACCTTATGGAAATTCTAAATAACCCTTGGCCGAGTCCAGCCCTTCCAGGTATTGACCATCTCGTGCCGAGTTTGCGATTGCAGAGCACAAGCGGCTCCTTTGAAATTCTGCCCGGCTCGCAGCAGAGAATGTATATCTGCGGTATTACTCCATATGACGCCACCCATCTGGGCCATGCCGCGACCTATCTGACTTTCGATCTCATCAACAGGTACACCCGCTTAAGCGGTGGTTCGATGCACTTCGTGGAAAATATTACAGATATTGATGAACCACTCTTGGTGCGCGCTGAGCGAGATGGCACCGACTGGCAGAGCTTGGCGCAGAAGGAGACAGATCTCTTCGCTGCCGATATGGCGGCTCTACGAATTCTCGCTCCCGAGTGGTTCGTTCCTGCAACGCAGGTGATGGATCTCGTTGATCTGGCGATTACCGAAATGGCTAAAAATGGTTTTGTCTATTCGCTGGAAGGGGATTTCTATTTTAGAACGAAGGATCTCTTAGCTGATCTTCCATACTCTGAAGAGGAGTGCTTGCGCATATTTGGAGAGCGCGGTGGAGATCCCGATCGTGTTGGCAAAGAGCACCCCCTAGATCCCGTTCTCTGGATCGCACATAAAGAGGGAGAGCCAGGCTGGGAATCGTCACATGGCTTCGGCCGTCCCGGCTGGCATATCGAATGCGCTGTTATAAGTCTGCGTTACCTCTTAGGTGAGGACTTTCTTGCAGGAGATGCAACGAGAACTTCTCTGATAGATATTCAAGGCGGCGGAAGTGATTTGATCTTCCCTCATCACTTCATGTCGGCGATTCAAGTAAAGGCGATCACGGGACAGCAATTTGCACGCGGTTATGTGCACACCGGAATGATCGGGCTAGATGGCGAAAAAATGAGTAAGAGCAAGGGCAATCTAGTTTTCGTCTCCAAACTTCTCAACGATGGAGTCGATCCCGTTGTCATCAGATTTGCATTGCTGCGCGACCATTACGCAGCGGATCGCATGTGGAGCCATGAGCTCTTGGCTGCTGCGGAGTCCGACGTTGCGCGCATTAGATTCGCACTCTCGCGAAATGAAGTCGCCCCCACATCCGCTGTCGTGGCAGAAATAGTCGGCGCTTTGAGTGAGAATCTTGATACACCCCAGGCAATTGTGGCGCTCTTCTCTTGGGTAGATGCGACGGAATCAGGCTTAGTTGGCGGTTCTGCAGGCGAGTTAGCGAGAGCCTTAGATAGCGTTTTGGGTCTAGCCTTCTAGGCTAAACTCACCCCATATAAAGAGGAACTCCTTTTCGCACCCTGCGGGTAAGTTCTTCAACGCCGTCTATCAATGGAGCCTTTAACAATGGAAGCAGTTCTCTTTGATATGGATGGCACCCTCATCAACTCAGAGCCTTACTGGCTCATAGCAGAGACTGCGCTGATGGCCCTCTATAACCATAAGTGGACCGATGAGGATCAGGCTTACTGCCTTGGTGGCCCGCTCCCTAAAGTGGGTGCCTACATGTCCAAACTATCTGCGCAGGCTCATGATGCTATTTACTTCGAAAATGAACTCGTTCGACGTGTTGCAGAGCAATTCACTCTGGGGCTGGAGTTCATGCCCGGTGCACAAGATCTAGTCCACGATCTGGTGAAATCCCAGATCCCAATGGCCCTAGTTTCAGCGAGCCCGCGGTTACTCGTAGATTCTGCGATCGCGCTCTTGCCGCCCGGGACATTTGTTACCAGCGTCTCCAATCAGGATGTGAAAGTCAGCAAGCCAGACCCTGAGAGCTACATAAAGGCTGCAGCACACCTCGGCGTTGATATAACCAAATGTTTGGTGCTTGAGGATTCGCGCACAGGAATTGACGCTGGGCTGGCAAGTGGAGCCGTTGTGATTGGTATTCCGCATTTAATCACCTACCCACCAACACCACGGTTGCACCTGCGCCGAGATCTTGTTGGACTTAATACAGCAGATGTTCGTGAGATTTTCCAGATCGAGAGCGAAGAGGGTAGCAATGCGACCAGAATTTAATTATGGGGATCGGGTGCAACTCACCGATGCCAAGGGAAAGCTCCACACTATTACGCTGAAAGAGGGTGGGGAGTGGCACACCCATAAAGGCTGGCTCATTCATGATCAGATTGCCGGGATGCCACAAGGTTCTGTCGTAGAAACCACGGCTGGTTTGAAATTCTTAGCCTTCAAGCCATTGCTAGGAGATTACGTACTTTCTATGCCGCGCGGAGCAACCATCGTCTATCCAAAAGATGCTGCCTTAATAGTTGGCTTTGCCGATATCGCACCTGGCTTGCGAGTTCTCGAGGCAGGCGTAGGTTCTGGAGCTCTCACCATCTCACTCCTGCGCGCAGTTGGACCCACTGGCGCTGTAGATTCATTTGAAAGGCGTGCGGAGTTTGCTGAAATCGCCACCAAGAATATTGTGAATTATTTCAATGGTGCACCAGAGAATTGGACTCTCACCTTGGGTTCGGTGCAGGATAAATCGAGCGATGTTAAATACGATCGCATCGTTCTAGATATGTTGGCACCATGGGAATGTGTTGAGTTGGCAGATAATGTTCTTCATCCTGGGGGAGTGCTTCTCGCATACGTTGCAACCACCACACAACTTTCAGCGATGGCTGAGGCGATCAAAGAGTCTGGACGCTTTACGGAACCGGAGAGCAGTGAATCAATGGTCCGGCAATGGCATCACGAAGGTTTGGCTGTACGTCCCGTGCATCGCATGATTGGACACACGGGCTTCCTCATTCAAGCTAGACGTTTAGCTCCGGGCGTGACCGCTCCGCTACGACGTCGTCGTCCATCAAAGGGTGCTTATGGCCTCCCCGAAGAAGAGAGCGTTATTTAACTCCCAAAAGGTCTACGACAAATATCAAAGTCTCATTGGGAGGAATATTTCCTACGCCTGACGCTCCGTAAGCCAATGCAGGTGGGATGATAAAGAGTCGTCGTCCACCTATCTTCATCCCAGGAATGCCCTGTTGCCATCCAATGATGAGATTGGATAATGGCGCCGTGAACGGTTGCGCCGTCCACGAAGTTTGGTAGACAACTCCGGTTTTCCATGACGCCACGACGTATTGCGCAGTGACGGTCGACGATGTAACGGCGACCTTGCCCTTACCAACGATTATGTCCTTGGAAATAAGTTTCGTAGGCGCCGCACCGGAGGCTTTTCCAATAACGGGTGCCACTCCAGCATGTGCTGAAACCGATGGCAGAACTACGGTATTCATTTTGGCCTTTCCGGGTGCCTTAGGCGCTGCTGTTGCAGCATGAGCGAGTGAGGGCAAGGCAATGCTAAAAGCAAAGAGTCCAATAGCTGCTCCGCGGATCGCCTTCGATTGGTGAAAATTCATCAAGCTTCTCCTTCTAAAAGTCCTTTGAAATCAGGTGGCGATACTAGCAAACGCCTAGAGTACGGGTGTGTCAGATCAGAAGACCGAACGGCTCATCAACCTCACGATGGCGCTCTTGGCCACTAAGCGTTTTCTCAGCAAGGGTGAAATTTTTCAGCAGGTGGCTGGGTATGAAGGGTCGACCGAAACAAGAGAGCGCATGTTCGAGCGCGACAAGGACGACCTGCGCAAACTCGGAATTTCTATCCAGGTGGGCACCCATGATCCGCTCTTTGACGATGAGCCGGGTTATCGAATTCTGGAGAGCGAATACGAACTCGATATAGGAGAACTCAGTCCGACAGAGTTGTCGTATCTCTCGTTGGCCGCAACCATCTGGCGCAACCAACTCTTCTCGTCCAGCGGCGCCTTAGCCTTGGTAAAGCTCGATGCGCTCGGCGGTACCGCTCTACGCGAAGATTTCGGTCATGCCACGCTCTCGCTGGAGAACGAAACCCCACTTTTCCCCGCGCTCTGGGGCGCGCTCACCGAATCTCAAAACATTACTTTCACATACCGTAGCAAGATCACCAGTACACGTCATATCTCGCCTTATGGCTTAACGCTCTGGCACGGTACTTGGTATTTGGCTGGCAAGGATCTCGAGAAAAACGAAATGCGAGTATTTCGAGTATCTCGCATAACTTCCGAAATTACCCGCGAAGGCCGGGCTGGAGCATTTGCAGTTCCAGATGATTTCAGCATTGAAAAACATCTCATTATGTTGACCCCAGAACCAGAAACCCTTTTTCTTGCGCGCGTCCGCGTAGGTCGTTGTCACAGCCTGCGATCTAAATCAACAGTTACTAATATCGACGCTGAATGGGATCGGCTGGAATTCACGCTAGGCAACAACTGGCGCGAAGAGATCCTTTGGTTTGGCTCAGATATAATTCTGGAAAGTCCAGCCGAGAACGTGGCAGAAATTACCGCACTCTTGCGGAGCAAACTATGAGCGAGACTGCACTCGACCGGGTAGCACGCGCCCTCAACTTAATCCCATTTATCGCCAACAATCCTGGGCTATCTGTTGTCGAAATAGCGGCGCGATTCAACTCATCACCGACGCAGATCTCTAAAGATCTCTCGCTTCTACATATGTGTGGACTTCCTGGCTACACACACCTTGAATTGTTGGATATAGATTACGAAGATCCGGATTACATCTCGGTGACGGAGGCTCAAGTGTTGGACCAGCCCCGTTCGCTCACGCAGGTTGAAGCGCTGACTCTTGTTCTCGGACTGCAACTCCTCGGCGAACTCGCATCTGATCAGGGCGAAGCACTTGCTATCGCTGCTTTACGGAACCGTATTAGCCACCTCTTCGGGGAACAGTTAGCTAGAAAAGTGACCGTGGCTGATGCAATAGTTGATTCGCCAATTGCAAGAAAGATTTCAGAATCCATCTCTCTCCATCAACACTTAATCATCCACTACAACTCGGCATCGAGTGACTCGGTAAGCGAACGAAAAATATTTCCTCTGGAAATTGTTTACCATGACGGAATTGGATATGTGAATGCATTTGCCACCGGGGCAGGGGAGTTACGCACATTCCGATTAGATCGCATCGATGAAATATCCGTAGGTGAAGCCGATCCAGACTTTGTCGAGGCGGTAGTGCGTCAGGAACGCGACCAGAAATCGAGTGAGATTGAAATTGAGATGGGTCGCGACGGCTTCTTCTTTATGGAAAAACATAACGAAATTGTTACTTCCTTTCACGAGATCGGCGAGCGTTTTCGAATAACGTTAAGCGTCACCTCAGGTGAGTGGATAACCCGTACATTGTTAGCCTGGCCCAGCCAGATCACCATCGTGCGCCCTGCCGAACTGGCGGAGGCAATTCGGGAACGAATAGCCAGCGCCCTAGCCAATTACCACTAAGATTGACCTACCTCGAGATTGGAATATAAATGGGAGACCTTAAGCCCTGGCACATTGTCATTGTTGTACTTGTCTTTGTCGTTCTCTTTGGAGCGAAGCGGCTTCCAGATTCGGCTAAGTCGGTAGCCAAGTCACTTCGTATTTTCAAAGACGAGTTGAAGACACCGGAAGAGAAAAAGTCAGATGGCGGTTCTTCTTCTACACCTACCAACTAAGAAGTAGTCGGTGACCACTGAAGATAGTGGTCGGATGTCATTGCTGGAGCACTTTAAAGAGCTTCGCAAGCGCACTGTCCGTTCTGCTCTCGCAATCGCAGTATTCGGGATTTTTGGCTGGGTTTTTTATACCAAGATAGTGCGAATCCTGACTAAACCGGTCTGCGATCTATCGTTGTCGCAGTCAACTCCACATCACTGTGGAGTTCTCTATATTGATGGGGTTCTCGGGCCACTTAATCTACAGATCTCCGTGGCGATCGTCTCGGGAGTCATTCTCGCCTCGCCCATCTGGCTATACCAACTTTGGGCCTTTGTATCTCCGGCTCTCCACAATCGAGAGAAGAAGTATTCGATCTTCTTCATCGCGGTTGCAACGCCTTTCTTTGTAGCAGGCGCAGCTCTTGCGTATTGGATCTTGCCGTTGGCAATCCGCGTCCTTCTGGGATTTACTCCGACAACGCTGAGCAACCTTATTAAATTTAGTGATTACCTGACCTTCGTGCTACACCTCATTCTGGTCTTTGGCCTTGCCTTTGAACTGCCCGTCCTACTAGTAGCGCTGAATTTCGCCGGCGTGCTATCCGGTCGATCCATTCTCAAACCTTGGCGAATTGCGGTCTTCGGCATAACTCTCTTCTCTTCAACCTTCGTACCAACTAGCGATCCACTTACCATGGGCGCGTTGGCGCTTCCTCTTGTGGGATTCTATTTCGCGGCGGGTGGCCTCGCGCTTCTTAATGATCGTCGCAGAGCGAAGAAGATCGTAGAGTGAAAGCACTTGTAGTCATCAACCCGCGCGCGGGTGGTGGCAAGGGATCGGCTATGGGGGCCAAGGTCCGCGCACACTTTGCAGACCGCGCTGACTCGATTCTCTACATTGAAGCATCGTCCTTGGAGGAATCTCTTAACGCGGTAACACAAGCATGTTCATTTTCTACATTCGACGCTCTGATTTGCGTTGGGGGAGATGGTCTCATCCACGATCTTTTACCTGCTCTCATCGCAAATGATCTCCCTCTCCTAGTAATTCCATCCGGGACCGGAAATGATTTTGCTAGAACTCTAGGTTTATATGGCCAGAAGCTTGCTCTCATCCTGGCCCAACCCGCGCTCTCGAAGCCTTCCCATATAAATGTGGGGATCATAAAACACGGCGAGCAAGAAACTCCCTTCGTACAAATTTTGAGCACTGGCTTTGATTCGGTTGTGAATGAACATGCTAATAATTTCAAAGTTATCCGCGGAAAGATCAAATACATTATTGCCGTTCTCCAGAAAGTATGGGGATTTCGTGCATTGAAATTTACTTTAGAGATTGATGGAGAAGTTCGCCAGCAGAAAGCCATGCTGGTCTGTGTCGCAAATGGTCAGAGTTATGGGGGCGGAATGAAGATTGTTCCGCATGCGAAAAATGATGACGGTATTCTCGATGTAATGATCGTCGATCGCGTCAATCCATTCCGGCTGCTCATGGTCTTCCCTCGCGTCTTTTTTGGTACTCATGTGACGCATCCGAAAGTTCACTTTTCTAGCGGAACAAAGATCAAAATTTCGGGAGATACACAAGCATTCGCCGACGGGGAGAATATCTCCGATTTGCCGGTCGAGATACGCATCTCTGGACATAGTTTGGCGGTCTACCGCTTATGAGTACACCTGCCGAACGTTATGCGGCAGCTCAGTTAAGAAATTCATTCAAGGCAACGAACGAATTTGCGGCGAAATTTGATTTCCCACTCGATGACTTCCAAATAAGTGGTTGCCACTCCCTAGAGGCTGGCAGGGGAGTGCTTGTCGCTGCTCCCACCGGAGCGGGTAAGACCGTAGTCGGGGAGTTCGCGGCATTTCTCGCGATGAGCCAAGGTAAGAAATGTTTTTACACTGCGCCGATTAAAGCCTTGTCCAACCAGAAATTTTCGGATTTCAAAGAGATGTTCGGAGAAGCGAATGTTGGTCTTCTCACGGGTGATACCAGCATCAATTCTGAGGCCAATATCGTCGTAATGACGACTGAAGTTCTGCGAAATATGATCTACGCGGATTCGCGAACTCTCAACAACCTGCAGTTCGTCGTCATGGATGAAGTTCATTACCTCGCCGATAAGTTTCGCGGTGCCGTTTGGGAAGAGATCTTGATCCATCTTCCAGAAAGCACTCAAGTAGCCTCCCTCTCCGCAACGGTTTCGAATGCTGAGGAGTTCGGCGATTGGCTCAATGAGGTTCGCGGAAACACCGATGTCATCGTCTCGGAGACTCGTCCGGTTCCGCTCTATCAACACGTACTCTTCCATAATCGCCTCTTGGATCTCTTTGTCGACGATGGACGGGTCAATCCAGAGATCGTGCGGCTGGAAAAGGAGAGCTACCGCAATGCGCGTGCTGCATCAGGCGCCCACAAGGGTCGCAACTCGGGATGGAATGACCGGGGCCCACAGGTAAAACAATTAGGACGAGCTGAAGTCATTGAGAAACTCGACCGTGAAGGTTTATTGCCGGCGATTACATTTATCTTCTCGCGCAATGCCTGCTCCGCCGCGGTTCATCAGTGTTTGGTGGCGGGCATCCGCCTAACCAATGCCGAAGAGCGCAGCATCATTCGTGAAATTGCCTTCCGAGCTACTTCTAATATTCCCGAGGAAGATCTTGTAGTTCTGGGATTCGCAGAATGGCTCGATGGATTGGAGCGCGGAATCGCTGCGCACCACGCTGGTCTCCTTCCCGCTTTTAAAGAGACTGTCGAAGAACTATTTCAACGGGGTCTTGTGAAGTGCGTCTTTGCTACCGAGACTCTGGCACTCGGAATCAATATGCCTGCTCGTACCGTAGTTCTAGAGAAGCTTGTGAAATGGAATGGCGAGGCGCACGTTGCTATCTCTCCCGGTGAGTTCACTCAATTAACCGGTCGCGCTGGTCGGCGTGGCATTGACGTTGAAGGTAACGCAGTAATTCTGTGGAGCAAAGAGATTGATTCAGGTTCTGTCGCTGGTTTGGCATCCACTCGTACCTATCCGCTCAAGAGTAGTTTCAAACCGACATACAACATGACGATTAATTTGATCTCGCGATTTGGAAGCGTAAGCGCGCGTGAGTCGCTGGAGTCATCTTTCGCGCAATATCAAGCCGACAAGGCAGTGGTTGGGCTAGCCCGACAAATTAAGAGAAATCACAATGCAATCGCAGAACTGCGCGAAACGATGATCTGTCATGCTGGAGATTTTGAGGAGTACGCCGAGATTCGTTCTGACATTAAGGCGGTAGAGAAATCTTTTGCAAAGCTCACCAAAGCTAAGAGAGTGTTGGCCGAGGATGAACTTATTGCTGCCCGCAAGGCGCTGCGATCTCATCCCTGCCATTCGTGCGGCGATAGAGAGTCCCACTCACGCATTGCCGAAAGAGTAGATCGACTGGTTCGTGAAACTCGAGGGCTTGAGGAACGCGTGAGTACCCGTACCGATCTCATAGCAAAGCGCTTCGACAAGGTCCAAATCATGTTAGAGCGTTCGGGTTATCTCAAGAATGGCTTGATAACCGAGTGGGGCACTCTCTTAGCAAAGATTTATGGTGAGACAGATCTTCTCATAGCAGAACTCATTAAGCGCGGTAGTTTCGATACCCTCAATGGACCAGAGATGGTTTCAGTTCTCTCAGCGCTCGTCTTTGAAGCGCGCCGCGATGAATCTCCAAAAATTCCCAAGGGCGCTGTTGAGGAGTCACTCAATGACCTCATCCACCAATGGTCGATTATCCATAGTAATGAGATCGAGATTGGTCTGGAGCCAATGCGAGAACCGGATCTAGCTTTCTGCTGGGTCTCATACCGCTGGGCAAGTGGTCATTCACTGGGAGCCATTCTCAAGGGCACCGAATTAACTGTCGGAGATTTCGTCCGTTCCATGAAGCAAATTATTGATTTATTGCGTCAGATTGGAAATGCATCACCCCATTTGGTGCAAACTGTTGAGAATGCGCTAAAACGTATTGACCGTGGAATTATTTCTTATGCAGGTATCGTCGGATGACGCTCTTACTTCTCGATAGCGCCTCGCTCTGGTATCGGGCATTCTACGGAATGCCAGATACTCTACTTTCACCCAGCGGTGAACCGGTCAACGCCATCAAGGGCTTTCTTGATATGTCAGCGCGATTAATTAATCAGTACCAGCCTTCTCGTCTGGTTGCATGTCTTGAAGGAGATTGGCGTCCAAGTTGGCGCGTAGAACTATTTCCTGGGTATAAGGCCAATCGCGTTGATGAGAGCGGCGAAGAGGAAGAGCCAGATACGCTGGCACCACAGATTCCAATTCTCCTGGATATTTTGGAGGCCTTTGGAATCCCCATGGTCGGTGTAGATGATTACGAAGCCGATGACATTATGGCGACATTCAGCGTCAAAGAGCGAGGTCCTACATTTGTAGCAACGGGCGACCGCGATCTCTTTCAGTTGGTAGATGACAAACGACGCGTGAAAATTGTTTATCTTGCTAAAGGAATCGCGAATCATGATCTCGTTGATAGAGCGTGGATCAAAAATAGATACGAGATACCGGGGGATAGGTACGCCCTCTTTGCAATGCTCCGTGGTGATGCATCTGACGGGCTGCCTGGTGTCAGGGGAATCGGTGAGAAAGGCGCTGCGCATATCGCAAATCACTTTGAGACGATTAAAGATGCGTTGGCAGCCGCACACGCAGCCGACGAGAAACTCACCCCAGCGCTCCGCAAGAAATTGATCGAGGGCTCAGATTATGTTGCTATCGCTCCGAAATTGGTGAATTGTGCCCTGGATGTACCCATTCCGTCGATGTCTATCGCTATGCCAACACGTCCCATTGATATGTCGCAGATCTGGCAGTATAAAGAGCAGTATGGACTCGGCACATCTATTGATCGCATGATTGCGGCACTCAATTGGTAGCTTCTAAGACTCTGGTCGTAGTTCCGACCTACAATGAAATCGCGAATATCAGCGATGTAATTCTCAGGTTGAAATCCGCTAGCGCCGATGTCGACATCCTTGTCGTTGATGATAATTCCCCCGATGGAACAGGTGCATTGGCAGATTCCCTTGTCGACTCGCGTACTCACGTATTGCACAGATCAGAGAAAGGTGGCTTAGGTCCGGCTTATCTCGCGGGGTTTACCTGGGGTTACGATCGCGGTTACGAGTATTTTGTGGAGATGGATGCAGATGGAAGCCATCAACCGGAGGAGATTTCCAGATTGCTCGCAGCCGCCCCAGGCCATGATTTGGTCTTGGGAACTCGCTGGATGCCGGGTGGTCTAGTCCTCAACTGGCC
>CAIKID010000169.1 GCA_903827345.1 uncultured Actinomycetes bacterium
AAGATCGAAGAGGGTCTGGCAAACTCGCTGGCGCGCAGGACAATTACTCAAAATCCGAATGACGCCCTCGACGCATTCCTCAATTCGTCTCCGGATGGGTATAGAGACTGGGCGAAATATAAAATGGGTCAAGACCCTATAAGTTGGAAAAGAGTTTTGGACGAGCTCCTCTATGTAGTTCCGGCGCCATTTATTAATACCGAAATTGCTGCAGAAGTGAGTCACTCGCTAGCTCCGAAATATTTTAAAGATATCCCCGTATTCGAGGTTTTTGACATCCCAAATGGGGACATAAGCGGCGCATATCTAATGGGGCCGATTCCGAATATCGAGGAAACGGCTTCATTCAAATCCGATTTAACCAAAATTTCAAAGGGCCAACCGCGTTATCGGAGGAAATGGGAAGAGGTAAAAACTAAACTCAGTGTCGGTCACGTTACCGGCGGTGTCCACTTGGAACTAATAAATAAGAAGAAATCCTTATATTCCGTGCGCATAGATAAAGAGGCCAGAGCTGGGTTGAATCGCGATGCCTCCAAATGGACGGCCTTGGCTGCAGGTCACCATGATGAGTTATACCGACGATTGGGTAACTAACCAATTGTTTTCCGCTTTATATAAATAGCGACCTATCCAATTCTTCGGTTTTAGGCACATTTTTCATTGTGCTCGTCGAGCCAGTTGCAAGCTTCGCTAAAACTCTCAGAAGTTAGTGTTTCATTGCATGCTGTGCACTTTGTTGTGATGACTCGACTGTGATCTGGGAGAAAATCAGTGAAAACTATGGAAGCGGGGCGAGCGGTGTAAGCCCCATAGCTCTCGTGACTTATAAGCATTTGTTCTTTGCTCTGGTCGTTCGCTGGCACTTCGTCACTTATAGGAGTTGGAGTGTTTCGGAGGCTTTCATTCATCCCAATCGCATCAAAAGCACATGCGCGTTCTACTATCGATAATTGAGCAAAGTCTTCTTCAGAATACCCTTTGAGTTCACGTGCTTTCTCATCAAATTTATAGTGATGGCGGGTAAGTATTGCATCTCCTTCGCGCATCCATTCTGGCTCACTTCCAGCCTCGCCCTCCCATGAGGCGATTCGGTGGATGAATTGGTGGCACAAGAGGTAGTCGATTCCCCCCGAATCGGAGCCTTCAAACATGAGCTCAATAATTCTCACAAAGTCTTCGTTAGCGATTTCATCGTATCTCATAACTAGCTCCTCTTAAGTGGCCACTTTTCGTCACTGGACCACCCAAATTTAACCGTTAAGCCGGCAAGTTAAAAGGTTTGGGCTGCCATTTTAAGGCCAAGAAAATAACTCTCAGGAATGTATCAGGGGCGGGCCAAGAATTCTTTAATTCTTCGGTATAAATCGGCATCCTAAATCGTTATACATAGTGAAAGGAGAAAATAAATGAAACTAACAGAAACTGAAAATAGTCAGTACGGCAAGTTACTTCGAATTATCGTTGAGGCAAGTGAGGACGAAGCAGACCTAAAATATCTGTGCAACCATGCTGAGACCGGAAGCAACATTGCAGCCAAGATCATCAATCACATGCTTCAAGAACTAAATCTGCCATCGCACAGAATTGCCGACATCATGGCTCAGGTTGCGGCATTACGACAACTTGCCATGATTTCAGGTGGGGTTGGCTTTGCTCAGACTTCCCAGATCCAGTCGCTTGAAAAACAGTTTGGTGAAGCTAGCTAAGAGAGGCTCGCTTCATGAGTTCTGAATGAAGCACAACATTTGACCATTCCAAGTGTCTATACATATGAAGAAAGAAGATCGGGATGTCAGTCCCCTGTGTTATGTTTTACCTAGGTCAAGAACTAAGCGTTAAGCCCTTTAGCTTGCTTAGTACCAATCCGCGCTAACCGCGCACGGTGGTTCTGAAGGAAGACCTGCTGACGATGAAAGACACCGTCAGAAGAGCGGGCTTCTAATTTTGAGGTCCAGAAGGACTGGTTTGTCATGCCTAATGAGTATGAAGATAACCGCGTAACGGATGCGGAAGTTGCAAAGCGACGTCGGGATCTAAGCAAGGCTCCGAGCGAGCGCAAAGTTGGTCGGTGGTATGCCCTCCGGCATTATTCACAGCTTCAACGTGAGCAGAACCAGGGTTATCACCATGGTTATCTGCGCGGCGAGGGGGGCCTGCACTGCACGTGCGGGCTTGTGATCAAGGAATCGGATGAGTTTCTGGTTCTGAATTACCCGAATGAGGATCTCAAGCTTGAACCCCTTGTGTTGGTTTCTGGGCACAGAAACTTGCCTTCGTGCGAGGGTGAAACTGTGGCGCTGATTGTCGCCTTCGTCTTCGAGAAGGCGCTCAACGACTACCTCTGGACGGCTTTTTGTCAGAGGTGCGGGGTAGTTTTAAGGAAGGTGCGCGATACAGAGGCGAAGGCCTTCGTGGAGGCGCATAACGAGACATGCAAGAAGTAAGAGCCGAGCACGTTAATGCCGTGCTGAAGTTTGATTCAAAGCTCTTCCAGGCGGTCTGCGCATGTGGGTGGAGTTCAACGATTGGGTATTACGAGCATGTGGATCTGCTGCGGGCGATGCATGCGCACGCGGTGGTGACATTTGGGGCGTATGCGTGAGGCCGTTAGGAACCCTAACGGGGAATGTCAGTGGTGGGTTATACGTTGAGGGAAGAAGGGGGAAAAGATAGACGCTGAAAATAAATCGATTGATTCGATGTGGAAGCAATTGCCACACACGGCTGGTGAAGAACGAGCACAAATTCTTTTGGAGCTCGCGCAAGATGCAGTGGAGAGAAATTCTGGCGAAGAGGCGCTAGCACTCGCAGAGGAAGCGAGAGGGATTTACAGCAATTTGGGAGCGTCGGTACACAATGTCGAAGTTGCTAAATCAATATTTGGGATTGGTTTAGCTCTCAAACAACTACATAGAGAAAAAGAAGCTGCAGAAGTACTGAACGAAGCGATCGCGTTGCAACGTGAAAGCGGGTTTCAATATCTGCCCGATACGTATCGGACTCAAGGCCAATATTTTCTTGAGGCGAAAGATTATGAATCGGCAGTGAAGAGTTACCTCGAGGCGGCGCAGGTTGATGAAGTTGATGGGGATGATGAATTCCTAGCCGTCGATTTCTTCAATGTTGGGCGGAGTTACTTCTCGTGGGAGAAGTACGAGCAAGCAATTGAGTTCTTTAAGAAGACGCGGAGTATCTTGAAGAAGCGGCGTGACCTCCACGGCATCTCCTGGTCAGATCACTACCTTGCTGAGTCGTATATCAAGTTGGGTTCACCTGAAGCGGCTTTAGCTAGTGCTACAAGTGCCTATTCGATTGGTGAACTTCGCAAGCATAATGAACTTCTTTGTAAAGGAGCTTTTGCGAAAGCTAAGGCACTCATGATGCTTGGGGATTTTGATCAAGTCTCTAAAGATCTTGGTGAAGCAGATTACCTGGCCTCAGCAAGCTGTGACTGGGATTTGATGGTTGAGATTCAAGAGGAATATCGGAAGTTACATCTCAATCTGAATCAGTTTGAGGAAGCAGCCAAAGTAGAGGCTCGCATCGCGACTATACGAGAGATTCTCGAGTAGCTCGTAATTCGGAAGTAAGGCATTAAGGAGGACGCATGGGGAATGTGGCAAATAGGCAGTGCCTCATGTGTCGCTCCACCGACATCGATCAAAAGTGGAACATTGGAAATTATTACTTCCAGTGCAACAAGTGTGGAGAAAGGTGGAAGGTATGACTGAGGAAATATCTACAAGGTGGTTCACCGGCACAGACTTTGGAAGTTGGGGTGCCCCTGATAACGTCTTTGCTGTCTATCGCGCAACTTTTCGTGGAAAGATTCTTCTCACTGAAGAATGTTGGCCTTTGCCTGGTGAAAGAGGCTGGCAACCCACAACGCGGATAAGTGAATGGTTTTTCGTTGGGAACGACAAAGTTGATGAATGTACCGAGGCCGAGGTTGCTAAATATCTGCCCGAAGGAAGTTTGCCGAAGGTGGCTAAAGAAATCATTTCCATTCCGGCGGGATATCACTCGGAAGAACTCAGTCAGATTCTTGAACTATCTGCGAGGTTTGATGGTTACGCTGCATATGGTGATGAATTGGCGACTTTAGCTAACGAGGCAATGGGTGAATGGAGAAAGTCCAACACCCTTCCAAATGATCTGACGTTGATTAAAGCATGCCTATTTTTTGAAGGCCGTCGAGGAAGATTTGTTTATGGCTATCCAGATGAATCAGATATGCCGTATCTACGGGCACTGCGTGATGTCGTGACCCGGAATTTGAATGCAAACGATCAGTACTAACATAACGAATAGGAGGCTTCAAAATTAATCAATTAATTTGGTGGATAACCCACGCCGATTTATCTCCGTCGAAATGTCATTCAAGTTCTCGATGAGCTTCCTGAACTTATTGAAGTTGTTGATAATTGCACGTGGGAAGGTGTGGATCCTGATTTCTATAGGGCCATGGTCGAACGTGGAAACTTTATGGGGATGAGAAGAGCGGCCTTTCAGGCACTCCCCGGTCAGCGTACGAGCAAGATGGAGCGATTATTGGAGTTGGTGGACGATGCCACCGTGAATGGTCAGAAAGTTATTGTCTTCTCATTCTTTACTTCAGTCATATGGCAAATCGCAAAAGAACTTGGAGATCGAGCTCTTGAGCCAATAACCGGAGGCGTCACTCCAAAACGTCGACAAGAGATAGTTGATCAATACACCAATTCAGTTGAGCCAAAGGTCTTGATTGGGCAAGTGCAGGCGGCTGGCACTGGTTTGAATATTCAGAGTGCCTCGGTTGTCATTCTCTGCGAACCGCAAATAAAGCCGACGCTTGAGACGCAGGCAATCGCTCGCGCCCATCGAATGGGGCAAGTGCGAGCCGTTCAAGTTCACAGACTTGTCATTCCAAATTCCGTGGATGCTCAAATGATGAACATGCTTTACCGAAAGACCCTTGAATTTGATGCGTACGCCAGAGATAGTCACCTTGCCAACGTTGCAGGCGACTGGAATGAAGAGCCTGAAAAAAATATTGCAAGTGCAATTATTTTGTCTGAGCGTACGCGCTTGGCCTTAGATGTGAAGGCGCCCCTTGAGTTGGAGGCTGGTAGTTCTCGGGAAGATTGAGGCTAGATTTGATCAGCAGTTAAGCCGCGATTCCAACTTCATAATTCTGGTGGGTTGACACATCCGATGCGCGATCACCGCAACATGGGTTAGCGTCGTTTAGTTCCCAACGGTCTTTGTGATCGTCTCCGACCAAGAGGCTAATTGCGATCAGTGTTGCAAGGCTGAGCAATGGAAAAATAACGAGTGCAATCATGGTCTCTCCTATGG
>CAIKID010000170.1 GCA_903827345.1 uncultured Actinomycetes bacterium
AATCTCTAGCTTCCTGCCTGCCCTGCTTTGGGGAGTCGCATTCGCGAACATTGTTCGTGGCGTTCCGCTGACTAAAGAGCCGGCCGGATACATTCAATACTCTGGAGGATTCTGGAACTTGCTTAATCCATACGCACTTCTCGGTGGATTAACAACGCTCTCACTCTTCGTCTCCCACGGTGCGTTCTTCTTGGCCTTGAAGACAGATGGTGAAATTCGGGTGCGCGCCAATAAACTAGGACAACAAGTTGGACTAGTAACTGCTCTTCTAGCAGTTCTCTTCCTGGGTTGGACCATGTTGGGTCTCACCTCAAAGGGTGGCGTTATCGCTGGCTCAGTAGTGGTCGTTGTTGCTTGGTTAACCGCACTGGCAGCGAATGCCAAGGGGCGCGAAGGTTATGCCTTCTTGTTCTCAGCGATTGCCACAGCGGCTGTTGTTGTGACCCTATTTACTGGTCTCTATCCAAATGTCATGCCTAACATCACGGCAGGCGGACCGGGTCTCGACATCTTCAATGCATCTAGTACACATTACACATTGGGTGTAATGACCTGGGTTGCTGTGGTTATGACCCCAATTGTCCTGCTCTACCAGGGTTGGTCTTACTGGATCTTCCGCAAGCGTGTTAGTCCAAGCCAGATTTCTTCCCCAGAAGTCGGAGTTTTGGATACCGTCCACTAGTGAAAGCATTTGACCCCCGGCTATTGCGATACTCTCGCAGCAGCCGGGGTTTTATTTTTGCGCTGGTCTCCATTTCGGTAATCGGAGCTTGCTTTACTATCGCACAGGCCTACTTGCTCGTTGATTTAATCTGTAAATTCTTTCAGCACAAACGCACCTTTGACTCGCTACGCTCGGAAGTAGTGCAGTTGGGCTTGGTATTTCTGGCGCGTGCCCTCCTGGCGTACATCAACGATCGAATTGCTGCCCGTGCAAGTAGCAAGATGCGTAACGAATTGCGTAGAAAAATCCTGGAAAAGACGATTGAGAATGGTGGATCTGACTCCAACGAGTTGGGAACTGCAGGTCTAGCGGTCTTAGTTACCAAAGGAATCAATAACCTCGATGGCTACTTTGCCAAGTTTCTCCCTCAACTCTTTATTGCGGTAATAGTTCCCGCTATCGTCGGCGTAACAATCCTGCTGCGCGACTGGAAATCAGGCTTAATAATTCTCTTAACCATTCCACTTATTCCCATATTTGGAATTCTTATCGGGCGATTTACGGCAAGTGCCGCTGATAAGAAGTGGCAGACGCTGGGATTGCTCAGCGGATACTTTCTTGATCTCTTAAGCGGACTTACGACACTTCGGGTTTATGGTCGTGAAAAGTTGCAGAGCAAGAAGTTGCATGAGGTAGGTGAGAAGTATCGCCGAGAAACCATGCAAGTTTTGCGTATCTCTTTTCTCTCCTCACTAGCCCTTGAGTTAGTCGCAACTCTCTCCGTGGCTCTACTCGCCGTCACTATCGGATTGAGATTGGTGAACGGTTCGATTCCGCTCTCTGTAGGGCTCTTTATCTTGGTGCTGGCACCTGAGGTGTATTGGCCCATCCGTCAGGTCTCGGCCTATTTTCATGCAGCTGCAGATGGTGTGGCTGCATTCAATCAACTCTTCGCCATTCTCGAAAAGCCCACCCCTGCACCAGGGATCGCAATTGCTGATGTAACGCGGATTGCTTGGACCCAACTCACAATCTCTTATCCTGATCGCTCGGTGATCATGATTCCCGCCGGTGAATTACAGGCTGGGGAAGTGCATGCCCTTGTCGGTCCATCCGGGGCTGGGAAATCAACTCTGGCCGCTGTTTTACTCGGTTTCATCCATCCTCGCCACGGTGAAATCA
>CAIKID010000171.1 GCA_903827345.1 uncultured Actinomycetes bacterium
AACTGGACATTGCCAGATCTCTCGATCTAGACCCGCTAATTTTAACTCCTCGCGAGCGATGAAATCGGCTTTCCGCAAAAGACTAAGACGATTCTCAGTAACTTCACCGATAATTCGAATCGCTAAGCCTGGACCTGGGAATGGCTGACGCCAGACTATTTCCCCTGGAAGCCCCAGTTCTACGCCTACTTCACGTACCTCATCCTTAAAAAGGGTGCGCAGCGGCTCGATCAAGGTAAATTGCAAATCCTCAGGCAATCCTCCGACATTGTGGTGGGACTTGATGTTTGCTGTGCCTGTCCCCCCGCCCGATTCGACCACATCAGGATAGAGAGTTCCCTGCACTAGGAAATCAACGCTCTCGTGCTCTGAAATTTCGCGAGCCGCTATTTCAAAGGCGCGAATAAATTCAGCGCCAATAATCTTTCGCTTTCGCTCTGGATCCGTTACTCCAGCGAGCGCATTTAAGAAAGTTTCACGAGCATCGATTACCTTGAGATCTACTCCGGTTGCAGCAACAAAATCCTGCTCCACTTGTTCTGCTTCACCTTCACGTAAGAGACCATGATCAACGAAGACACATGTTAGTTGTGAGCCGATTGCTTTTTGCACAATCGCAGCTGCAACCGCAGAGTCGACCCCGCCCGAGAGCCCACAGATGACGTGTTTATCTCCAACCAGTTCGCGAATCTTTGCTACTTCGGTAGCAACGATATTTTCGCTAGTCCACGTTGGCTCGCACCCGACAATATCAATCAGCCACCGACGTAAAATCTCTTGGCCATTCTCCGAATGCAGCACCTCTGGGTGAAATTGCACCCCAGCGAGTTTCGCATCGCTATTTTCAAAAGCGACGATCGGGGTATCTGCAGTTCGAGCCGTTGCCGTGAATCCTGCGGGAACAGCGGTAACGGAGTCGCCGTGGCTCATCCAGACTCGCGATTGCGTATCCAGCCCGCGCAACAACTTTGAATTATCGTCATGGCTCATAGATGTACGGCCAAACTCTGATTTACCGGTCTGGGTGACAACTCCGCCAAGTGCTGCAGTCATCGCTTGGAATCCATAACAGATGCCGAACGTCGGAATATTGTGGTCGAAAATGGCGGGGTCAAGGGTAGGAGCCCCATCCGCATAAACGCTGGAAGGCCCCCCACTCAAAATGATCGCCTTGGGATTCTTCGCCACCATATCGGCCACCGACATGGTCGAGGGAACTATCTCGGAGTAAACATTTGCCTGGCGAACTCGTCGTGCGATGAGTTGGGCGTACTGAGCGCCAAAATCAACGACGAGGACGAGATCAGGCACGGTGAATAACTACTTCTACCCGCTGGAATTCCTTGAGATCGGAGTAACCGGAGGTCGCCATACCGCGACGTAACGCACCGAAGAGATTCATGGATCCATCCGAAGTGTGCGACGGTCCGGTCAGAATTTCCTGCAGAGTTCCGACGGTTCCAACGCGGACTCTGTCCCCGCGCGGCAGTTCAGAGTGATGTGCTTCTGCGCCCCAATGCCAACCCTTGCCTGGTGCCTCAACAGCCCGCGCGAGTGGACTTCCCATCATGACAGCATCGGCGCCGCAGGCGATCGCCTTAGCGATATCACCGCTGCGACCGACAGATCCGTCTGCGATGACATGTACATATCGACCACCGGACTCATCCATGTAGTCACGGCGTGCCGAAGCAACTTCCGCGACAGCAGAGGCCATAGGCACCGCAATTCCTAGAACGGTGCGGGTTGTGTGTGCCGCGCCTCCGCCAAATCCGACGAGAACGCCAGCAGCTCCCGCACGCATCAGGTGCAGTGCGCCTGTAGCTGTTGCACACCCGCCAACAATCACTGGCACATCTAACTCATAAATAAATTTCTTGAGATTGAGCGGCTCAGTCTTCGAAGAAACGTGTTCGGCACTGACCGTTGTCCCGCGAATAACGAAGAGATC
>CAIKID010000172.1 GCA_903827345.1 uncultured Actinomycetes bacterium
AACTGGACATTGCCAGATCTCTCGATCTAGACCCGCTAATTTTAACTCCTCGCGAGCGATGAAATCGGCTTTCCGCAAAAGACTAAGACGATTCTCAGTAACTTCACCGATAATTCGAATCGCTAAGCCTGGACCTGGGAAGGGTTGACGCCAGACTATTTCCCCAGGAAGTCCTAGTTCTACGCCTACTTCACGCACTTCATCCTTAAAAAGGGTGCGCAATGGCTCGATCAAGGTAAATTGCAAATCCTCAGGTAATCCTCCGACATTGTGGTGGGACTTGATGTTTGCCGTTCCGGTACCGCCACCTGATTCAACAACATCGGGATAGAGAGTTCCCTGCACTAAGAAATCAACGCTCTCGTGTTCTGATATTTCACGCGCCGCCAATTCAAAGGCTCGAATGAATTCTGCTCCGATAATCTTTCGCTTCGTCTCCGGATCGGTAACACCGGCGAGTGCATTTAAGAATATTTCGCGCGCATCGATAATTTTGAGAGCTACTCCAGTTGCCGCAACAAAATCCTCTTCTACTTGCTCGGCTTCACCCTCGCGCAATAGACCATGATCAACGAAGACGCAGGTCAACTGCGAACCAATTGCCTTTTGCACGATGGCAGCTGCAACTGCAGAGTCGACTCCTCCAGAGAGACCACAGATGACGTGTTTATCTCCGACGAGCGCTCGAATCTTTGCTACTTCGGTAGCAACGATATTTTCACTCGTCCACGTTGGCTCGCATCCGACAATATCGATCAACCAACGTCGCAAAATCTCTTGGCCGTTCTCCGAATGCAACACCTCTGGATGAAATTGCACCCCAGCGAGTTTCGCGTCGCTATTTTCAAAGGCGACGATCGGGGTATCTGCAGTTCGCGCAGTTGCAGTGAATCCCGCCGGAACCGCGGTAACGGAATCGCCGTGGCTCATCCAGACTCGCGATTGCGTATCTAGACCGCGCAACAACTTGGAATTATCATCATGGCTCATCGAAGTTCGACCGAATTCAGATTTGCCGGTCTGTGTTACGACGCCGCCCAAAGCTGCCGCCATGACTTGGAATCCATAACAGATGCCGAAGGTGGGAATATTGTGTTCGAAGATGGCGGGATCCAGTGTCGGAGCTCCATCGGCATAAACGCTCGACGGCCCCCCACTTAAGATGATTGCCTTCGGGCCCTTTGCGACCATATCGGCAACCGACATCGTTGAAGGAACTATCTCTGAGTAAACATTTGCCTGGCGAACTCGTCGTGCGATGAGTTGGGCATACTGCGCGCCAAAATCAACGACGAGGACGAGATCAGGCACGGTGAATAACTACTTCTACCCGCTGGAATTCCTTGAGATCGGAGTAACCGGAGGTCGCCATACCGCGGCGTAACGCACCGAAGAGATTCATCGAACCATCTGAGGTATGTGAAGGTCCAGTGAGAATTTCCTGCAGCGTACCGACAGTTCCGACATGGACTCTGTCGCCGCGCGGTAGTTCAGAGTGATGTGCTTCTGCGCCCCAATGCCAACCCTTACCTGGTGCCTCAACGGCCCGAGCAAGTGGACTTCCCATCATGAC
This sequence comes from uncultured Actinomycetes bacterium, assembly GCA_903827345.1. Lineage (GTDB taxonomy): Bacteria > Actinomycetota > Actinomycetes > Nanopelagicales > Nanopelagicaceae > PALSA-747. The sequence continues at coordinate 1,574 of CAIKID010000172.1, forward strand.
AGCATCAGCGCCACAGGCGATCGCCTTTGCGATATCACCACTGCGGCCGACAGATCCATCGGCAATAACATGTACATATCGACCACCGGACTCATCCATGTAGTCACGACGTGCCGAAGCAACTTCCGCGACAGCAGAAGCCATAGGAACCGCGATTCCAAGAACGGTGCGCGTTGTATGTGCGGCGCCACCACCAAATCCAACGAGAACGCCGGCAGCCCCCGCGCGCATCAAGTGCAGTGCACCTGTAGCCGTTGCGCATCCTCCGACAATTACTGGAACATCTAATTCATAAATGAACTTCTTTAAGTTAAGTGGTTCGGTCTTCGACGAAACGTGCTCTGCGCTGACCGTGGTTCCACGAATAACAAAGAGATCCACGCCTGCTTTGACGACAACTTCGTGAAGTTCGGCGGTGCGTTGTGGAGAAAGTGCAGCGGCAACCGTCACACCGGATGCCCGGATTTCAGCGATACGGGCCTTGATCAATTCGGGCTGGATAGGGGCTGCGTACAGCTCTTGCATCCGTCCAATGGCCTGTTCCTGCGGAAGAGATGCGATCTCTCCGAGCGGAATGCGAGGATCTTCATGGCGAGTCCAGAGACCTTCTAAGTTGAGAACTCCAACGCCGCCGAGTTTTCCGATGGCAATTGCGGTTTCAGGCGAGACGACCGAGTCCATGGGGGCCGCCAACATTGGTAGATCAAATTTGTAGGCATCGATCTGCCATTGAATAGAAACTTCTTCCGGATCGCGGGTACGGCGGCTGGGAACAATGGCAATATCGTCGAATGAATAGCCCATATGGGCGCGCTTACCAGGACCGATTTCTATCTCATTCATTGCGACTCCTCAGTGCTTTCCACGGTCTAATTTCCACCGCGATAGTTGGGCGCATCCGCTACATCGAAGATGTCATGGGGATGACTCTCTTGTAAGCCAGCGGAAGTGATTTGAATCAATTGGCCCTTGCTCTTGAGCTCTGCAATATTGGCAGCTCCGGCATAGCCCATTCCTGAACGCAGGCCACCGACGAGTTGGTGCACCACCGCAGCAACCGGCCCACTGTATTTAACTTTGCCCTCAATGCCTTCTGGTACCAACTTATCTTCAGCAAGTACATCATCTTGCATATAGCGATCTTTAGAATATGACTTCTGCTCGCCGCGAGATTGCATGGCGCCTAGGGAACCCATTCCGCGATAACCCTTGAATTTCTTGCCATTAATCTCGATGAGATCAGCCGGAGATTCATCGCAACCCGCAAGGAGAGAACCAAGCATCACGGTATCTGCGCCGGCGACGATCGCTTTAGCGATATCACCAGAATGTTGTAATCCACCATCTGCGATTAAAGGGATCCCGGCAGTGACACAAGCCTTGTGCGCCTCCATGATTGCGGTGAGTTGAGGAACTCCGACACCAGCAACCACGCGCGTTGTACAAATCGATCCGGGGCCAACTCCTACTTTGACGGCATCGACGCCGGCGTTAATAAGAGCTTGTGCTCCCGCGCGAGTGGCAACGTTTCCACCGATGATATCTACGTGAGGAAAATCCTTCTTGATGCGCGCGACTGCATCCAAGACGCCGCGGTGGTGACCATGCGCTGTATCAACAACAATGACATCTACTCCGGCCTCAATGAGGGCTACGGCGCGGGCATATCCATCTTCTCCAACACCCACTGCAGCTCCAACAATTCCATGAGCCTTCGCCAAAGCAACTTGTTTCACTTGATCGGCGATCGCCAGGTTGCGATGCAAGATCCCG
>CAIKID010000173.1 GCA_903827345.1 uncultured Actinomycetes bacterium
ATATTTCCGGGCAAACGTTACGAAGATTGGGTTCTGGAAGATCCCGCAGGTCAGGACATTGAGTTCGTACGCAGAGTTCGGGATGACATCAAAGCTCGCGTTGAAACTTTGCTGAGTGAGATCCTTTAAAGCTTTCCCTCTTTGGGAATAATCAGATCTAACTGCCAGGGCAAGGTGCGGGTGGCTTCATGCAACTCCACGCGAAAGAATTTCTCAGCAATGGTTCGTAGCTCCTGCGGATTTTTCGGTGCCTTGCCCTGAAGCAGAATTCGGATGAGCTCACCGCGGAATTTCTTTGACATATGGGTTATGACGGATTGGACGCCGTCGCGATCTTGAAAGACCCGAACCGCAACTGTGATTTCAGGATTCGATTTCCACGCGCTCACGTAAGTAGAAGAACGGCAATCGACGATGAGTTGCTTCTCGAGATCATCCAGCGCCAGAGCAAGAGGTAATTTCCATTGTGAGTTCTTGATTTTCTTCGAGTAGTACGGAATTAGATCTAGCGGGCGAAGTACTCCAAAGAGCGCCGAAAATATCAGGAGTTGCGATTGAGCGCGCTTTTGAGCCTGGGGTGATAAACCGCGATAGTTCAAAGATTGATAGAGGACTCCCGAATAGATATCGATCGCTGGAGCCGTTGGCTCGGCGCGAATATCTTCCATGCATTCTTTTAGTACAGCCAGTCTAGAAATAGTGAGGCTTTGCGCGAAGGAGAGCCGTGCGAGTTGGAGTTGAGTTGAGCCACCAGCGTGAGTTTTTCCTTCACTGGGAGGAAGAAGGATGAGCATTAGTTGAGGCTAACAGCCTCCTCGCGCCCAGGCAGAGGAAACTATCGGTGATACCAAAACCGTTAGCACTAGACGCGAAACCTAGAGTGAAGAAAAGGTGAGAAATTCCGAGCAGCGATTATTCACGGGAGAGATAAATAAGTCCGAATGCAACGATTGCAACTCCTAGCCACGAGTAGATGTTAAGACTCTCGCCCAAGACCAACGCTGCCAAGATGGTGGCAGTGGCAGGCTCTGCCAGGATTAGCGTCGAAGCGGTCGCAGCTCGAATTTGGTTGAGGCCATAGGCGTAAGCAATGTACGCGATAGCTGTGGGGATAACCCCCAGCCAGAGGACCATCAAGAATCCAGAGCCAGTAACTAAGAAGTGATTCTTGCCGATCATAAAGAGGGGGAGAAGCAGGAACGCCCCCAATCCAAAGATTTTGTACATCGCCTCGGTAAACGAAACCCCGCCGTTCATGGCTCGTTTACTTGCCACGGCAAAGAGCGAATATGCGGCTCCAGCCCCCAACGCTAGAACCACCCCTGTCAGATTGAAATGGGCAAAGCCCTTAGCCCCCGTGAGCAGGATTATGCCGAGAGTTGTTATCAGCGTGGCTGAGAACCAGCGACGCGTAGGTACCTCCCTATTAATAAGGTATCCCACAATTCCAGTCAGAGCGGGCGCAGAGCCAATCGCGGTTAAAGTTCCCACAGCCACCCCAGTGGAGCGAACGGCCGAGAAGAACGAGATCTGATAGATCGCCACCCCGACTCCACCAAGAATCAAGTCGGCCGTTTTGATCTTTGAACCACCAGCCTTGATGAGGTGATGAAAAGCCCAGAGGAAGAGGGAACCCAAGAGCAGGCGGGAGGCACCCACCACGAGGGGAGATGATCCGCTGGGGCCTAGGGCTTGAGCGGTACCAGTTGTTCCAAAACAGATACCTGCAAAGATAACCGCACCATAATCCTTGAGGCGATCGCGCATGGTGGGAAGTCTAACTCTGCGAATTACTCAAAGAGCCCCATATCGCGGGCTGCTTGGGTAAGAGATGCTCTGGCATCAGCATGCGCGGCGCTTGCGATGAGATTCTCAGCCTGTTGGCGCTCTGACATGCCGAAGCAACGTGCAATTCCAATTTCGGTAACTACATGAGAGTGTTGAAAGCTTGTCACTGCGCCATCTATGAGCGGAATGATTGTGGAGGTATTGGATTTAACATGCCAGGATGGAAGTGCCATAAAGGATTGACCCCCGGTTGAGTGCAGAGCACCAGTAATAAAGTCGGTGGAACCACCAAACCCGGAGTAAATTTTGCCGCGCACTCGAGAGGCATTTGCCTGATCATAAAGATCGACCTGGAGCGCCGCATTGATTGAGGTCATTCGAGCCTGCTTGCCGATCTGCGAAGGGTCATTTGTCTTCTCGGTGCGGAACATACGAATACGGCGATTGAGGTGTAACCATTCGTACAGTCTTTTGCTGCCAAAGACGAAAGATGCCGTAATAGGAACACCCTCATCGAGAGCGCTCGCCTCTTCCATATTAAGAACCCCGTCGCTAAATGTCTCTGTCCAGATTCGCATTCCATTTCTGGTTTTCAAAAGTTCTAGCGTTGCATCTGGCACGGCGCCGATTCCTAATTGCAGCGTGGAATTATCTTTAATCATCGGGGCGATGCGTTCGCCGATAGCGCGACCAATGGGGGAGAGATTGCCAGTGGCGTGTTCGGTAAGTGGCTCATCAGATTCGAGTAAGAAATCAATTTCGTGTTCGTATATCTGTGCATCGCCATAGGTGTAAGGCATATGTGAATTTGCCTGCGCTATAACAATTCCACCGTTTGCTCGAACCGATTCGATGGCTGCAGGCAAAATATTTACTTCGGTACCTAGCGAGACGGTATCAAAGCGGGGCAGTGAGGTATGGATCAAAACTATGTCGGGTTTAAGGTGATTCTTGATAAGAACTGGCAGCAGCGAGAGTCGGCTAGGAATGTATGTAAGGTCTTCGTAGTTGCGCATACCTGGGCCAATAAAGGCAGATTCGTGGGAGACACCTTCACGTCTTGGTATCCCGAGCTGGGCATTGAGCATATGCAAGCGATAGCGGGGAACCTGGGCATCGAATGCTGCCATCAGCGCCTTAGGCATTGCAAAATTACCAGAGACAACCACCCGAGGATTGTCAGGAAGATCCTTTAATACCGTCTTTAACTGTTCAAGTGAGATTCTTCGCATGTATTAATCGTAGGAGAGTGGAGGTGGATATGAAGTGGATTAACTGTAAATAATGCGGTGCCAGCCCTCAATATCGCATTTTCATGAGGATTCTTACTCTGCTCACAGCGTAAGATGGACACATGATCATCGATGTATGGGCCGACATTGTATGCCCCTGGTGCTTCATTGGGAAACGGCGCTTAGAGAAAGCTCTAGAAACTTTCCCACATCGGGACCAAGTAACTATTCGTCATCGCGCTTTTCAATTGCAACCTGATATTAAAGAAACGGTATTAACTAAGAGTTACTTAGCAGAGAAGTACCAAGCCTCAGTCGAGCAAGTTACGC
>CAIKID010000174.1 GCA_903827345.1 uncultured Actinomycetes bacterium
AGAACTCGGTTGGGAGCTCTATTTGCCAGTTAAAGAGGGTCTCCGAGTTTGGAACGCTCTTATTGCAGCAGGTAAGCCGCTTGGAGCCGAACCTTGTGGCTACCGGGCGATTGAATCGCTGCGCCTGGAAAAGGGTTATCTGGCCTGGGGGAGTGAAATCAATACGGAGACAACTCCACTTGAAGCTGGACTCGGCTTTGCGGTTTCACAGAAGAAGAGCGCTTTCATCGGCAAGGAGGCCTTACTAGCAGACCCTCATCCAAAGCGGGCTTTAGTAGTTATTACCTTCGACGATCTCAGGCAAACTCCGCTCGGAAACGAACCGATCAGGGCCAATGGAGAAATTATCGGTCGAATTAAGAGTGGAGGACAGGGCTACACGATCCGAAAGGGGATTGGCTATGCCTACCTGCCTAAGGAATTCACCACACCACAATCAACTCTCGAGGTTGAATTCTTCGGAGAGTGGAAGATTGGTGTTGTGCAAAGCTCACCTCTCTTTGATCCCGAGGGTCTGCGAATCAAGGGTTAATATCGCGATATGAAGATTGCCGTCTGCGTTAAACAGGTTCCTGATTCTTGGGTTGAAAAGAAGATGGATGGCCAAGTTTTAGATCGCCTTGGTGTGGATGCTGTTCTCAACGATCTAGATGAGTATGCACTTGAGGAAGCGCTGCGAATTGTAGAAGCCAACTCACCGACAGGTGCCGCCGGCCCAGAAAGCGGGCATGAAATCACCTTGCTTTGCATGGGGCCAGAACGCGCCACCGAGGCGCTTCGCAAGGGTCTATCTATGGGGGCGGATAGCGCCCTCTTGATCTCTGACCTAGCGCTTGCAGGTTCAGATGCCCTATCGACTTCGTTGGTGCTAGCGCAGGTCATTGCTAGTGGTGGTTTCGATTTAGTTATCTGTGGCACTGAATCTACCGATGCGCGAATGAGCGTGATTCCCGCGATGCTGGCTGAACGTTTAGGTTGGGCCCAACTAACTCACGTGCACAAACTTGATATCGATCTGGCGGGTTCTACGGCGCAGGGAGCGCGCTCTACTGAAATTGGAGTTGAAACTATCTCGGCTCATTTCCCGGTAGTGATTAGCGTTCCAGATAAAATCAATGTGCCCCGTTACCCCTCATTTAAAGGGATCATGGGCTCTAAAAAGAAACCTTTAGTGATTAAGGCTCTTGGCGAAATTGAAATCGAAGCAGATTCCGTGGGTGCGCCCGCATCCTGGTCAACTGTACGAGAAGTGACTCCTCGACCGCCCAAATCCAAGGGAATCAAGGTGGTAGATATCGGTGATGGTGGAAACCAATTGGTTGCATTCTTAGAAGAGCAGCGTGTCATATGAGCGTTCTAATTCTGGTCGATCAGGTTGATGGAAAGGTTGCTCGCTCCACCGGTGAACTCGCTATTTTTGGGCAGAGAATAGGCAAAGTCACAGCTGTTCTCTTTGATGAAGATTTGCTCCCACAATTATCTGAGTTCTGCATCGATAAGGTCATCATTGTTTCTGGCGTTAATCGTAATTCTCCGGCTGAGGTAGCGCAGGTACTCTCGCAGATCATCCTGGAGAAATCCCCGAGGGCGCTACTTATTACAGCTACTATCGCAGGAAAAGAGATCGCGGCACGAACGGCAGTTCGTTCGCACTCTGGAATCATCACAGATGCAATAGATATTGACGGTGAACTAGTCACGACTCAATCAATCTTTGGCGGGGCCATGACAGTCAAAGCGGGAGTGAATAGCCCATGCGCAGTTGTCGCACTTCGTTCTAATTCTGTCGATGTTGTCAGCACACAGAGCTCACCAGTTGTCGAAGCATTTTCGGGTACTACAACTCCCTCCTTGGAACGCACTCTTTCGGTAGAGATGGCGATAAAAGGCAACCGTCCAGAACTTACCGAAGCATCAATTGTGGTGTCCGGTGGCGGGGGAACTAAAGGCGACTTTGGGCCGTTAGAGGAGTTCGCCGATTGCCTTGGTGCAGCGATAGGGGCATCACGCGCTGCGACAGATGCTGGTTGGTACCCCCATGACCACCAGGTGGGGCAAACCGGAAAAACTGTGCGGCCACAGCTCTACGTTGCTGTAGGAATCTCTGGGGCGATTCAACATCGCGCGGGCATGCAGACAAGTAAATTGATCGTCGCAGTTAATACCGACCCCGATGCGCCAATCTTCGATGTTGCAGACTTTGGAGTTGTGGGCGATTTATTTTCAGTTATTCCACAAGCAACCGCGGCAATAAAGGCGAAGAAACCGTAAGGTCACAAGGTGGGTTTACTCGCCGCCCTTAACGCTGCGCAACAAAACTTGAGCGACATCGAGAACCTGTACATCAGACTCGCGCGCTTGTACCCCGTCGGTCACCATGATGC
>CAIKID010000175.1 GCA_903827345.1 uncultured Actinomycetes bacterium
AACCCATCGGCAAATAGCCTCGATTGCCCGTGCCACGGTAGTACATTTGATGTAGCCAACGGCGGCACTTAATTCTGAATCGCCCTGAGAAGATCAACGCCATGACGGTTTCCATGGACGAACAGATGAATAGCTACGTGGACCAAATCAACAACAACTCAGAGATCCGCTCTGTAGTTTTGTATGGAAAAGGAAGTAAAGGTTTCTGTGCCGGTAGCGACTTAACTGATTTGGGCGCGTACGGTTCAAATTGGGAGTATCGAAATCGTTTCTCGCGCCACCTCGACTATGCTCGCGCGATTTGGCTCATTCGTAAACCAATAGTTGCAGCGCTCCATGGATATGTCATTGGAGGCGGCCTAGAGATGGCCTGCGCCTCTGATATCCGCATCGCAGAGCCGAATACTAAATTTGGTGCTGGTGAGATCCGTTGGGGATGGCATGGTGGATCAGGTCAGACCCAGTTATTGACTCATACAGTTGGACCCGGCAACGCCTCCTTATTCTTGCTCCATGGCGAACAGGTGGGGGCTGAAGCAAGTTTACGGATGGGATTAATACAGGAAATCGTCGCAACAGATCAAGTTCTTAATCGTGCAATAGAAATTGCAGATTCAATAGCAGCAAAGGCGCCAATAGCTGCACAGATGACAAAACATATGGTTCGCATGGCACAATCAACTCCCCTAGAGATAGGTCTGCTCTATGAGAACGACTCCTTCTCTTACTGCATGACAACTGAGGATGCTGCTGAGGGTCAACGCGCATTTGCCGAAAAACGACCACCAGATTTCAAGGGGCGCTAAGTGATTGAAACCCTGCCCGTGATACCCAGTCGAGAGCAACGTTTAGAATTACTCAAAAAAGTAGGTCACTCTCTCCTTGAGATGCGTTACACCACCTGGAATTTTGGTGATTCAACAGGGTTTGAAGGAATCATCGAAACGGGGAAGCTTCTCAACGACCCCCAATACTTGGCTTTTGCGCATGGGTGGATGCGATCATGGGCAACGAGAGCTACTCCGTACCGACGTTTGGATTGCACAGCTCCGGGTATGGCCATGGTGGAGGTTGCCGAAAAGACCAATGACCCCGTATTGATCGAGGCGCTCGTTCTCTTGGCTCGGTATTTAATGGGCCGGAGCACCGATCGTGGAATTTTTGATACATGGGAGTCATTGTGTTTGATTCCGCCATATGGTGGAGAGGTCTTACCGCCAAGAGAGGCCGCGCTCCTTGCAGAACCGCCTGGGGGGACTTGTGTGGATTGCCTCCACTTCGATCCGCCATTCTTCACCGCTTTAGGTAAATTGTTAGAGAACAAGGAGTTTACCGAGGTAGGAGTGAGCCAGGCGCTAAATTACATCGCCGCACTGCAAACTCCATCTGGTCTCTTCGATCACTTCTTTCTCAATGCCGTACCTGGGACTTTCGGCCCGGCTTGGGGGCGCGGTCAGGGTTGGTCTATGTTGGGGTTGCTAGATGTTTTGAAAAATATCCCAAGTGACCACCAAGATCGTCAAAGTTTGGTCTCTGCAGTTCGTCGCCAGATCGATGCAATGATCACATTGCAACGACCTGATGGACGTTGGTGGTGCGTGGTGGACAGTGAAATTTCAGGAGATGAAGGATCGACCGCACCTTTTATGGCGACCGGGTTTGCACGTGCAATCAAAATGGGCATTGTTGATGAAAAGGTGGTTCGCCCTGCCATGGAGAAAGCGCTTGCGGGTTCGATTGCTGATGCCGACGAAAACGGTCATCTTCGAAATGTAACAGCGGCGGTCATGGCTTCTACTCGCAAATCCCATTATGAATTCACACCTAGAGGATTTTTGGTGCCATGGGGACAAGGCCCGCTAGCTCTTGCGATCTGCGAAGCAGAGGATCTCCTATGAGAAAAACCATCTCGCGTAATTTACCCGGACAATTGATTTCAATGATCGGGAACGAAATTATTGCCGGTGAGATATTGCCCGGTGAGATCATTACATCCGACGCCCTCGAAGCCCGATTCGGAGTAAGCCGAACTGTGGTCCGAGAGGCAATGAAAGTTCTCAACGACAAGGGCTTAATCCGTGCTCGAACCAAAATCGGCACCGTAGTCTTAGAGCGATCTGAATGGAATTTGTTGGATGTAGATGTGATTAGTTGGCTACAGCAATCCGGTTTGGCCTCGGACCTGTTGGTAGATCTAGACGAAGTTCGTGCAAGCTATGAACCCTCGGCTGCCAGACTGGCTGCTCTGCGTCGACGCCCCGAGGACATAGCAACGTTAAAGAAGGCCTTTGAAGCTATGAGCGAAGCGTTTAAAACGGAGGGCCAGGCATCCATCAAATTTGTTGAAGCAGATCTCATTTTTCACAAAACGATTCTAGCTTCGACCCAAAATGAACTTATGAAACGTCTAGGAGAATTATTTCTCCCACTATTAGGAGTGCGTATCGAGTTAGTCCACCCGGAACGCGATGGCGCCTTTATCTTGGATCATCAAGCCGTATTAGTGGCGATAACTAACTCAGAACCCGAGGCGGCTGAAGCGGCTATGAAACACCTCATTGAGGATGCCAGAGAGGGGAGCTCGAAATATGAAAAGGAGAAAATACAGAATCCTCAAGGAGTCGTCAGGAAAGATAAATGAATAAAACGGAAAAGTATCTATCGAGTGCAATTGTTGCGATCGTACGGGCGAAGAGCCATGGTGAGGGCCGTGAGCTAGCCATTGCATTGTTGGCCGCTGGAGTGACGACGTTGGAAGTGACCTCTACGACACCGGGATATTTAGAGATCATCAGCGAGTTTGCCGATCGAAAAGATATCGCGATTGGAATGGGTACCGTCTTGAAGAAATCGCACGTGAAGGATGCGTGTGCTGCTGGGGCAAAATTTATAGTCTCTCCTGATACCTCAGAAGAGGTTATCAAATTGACTAAGAAGAAGGGTCTCATCTCAATTC
>CAIKID010000176.1 GCA_903827345.1 uncultured Actinomycetes bacterium
ATGGAGCTCAGCGGTGCGTTGCGGCGATAGTGCGGCCGCCACCGTGACCCCTGATGCGCGAATTTCAGCGATGCGAGCCTTGATAAACTCTGGCTGAATAGGAGCCGCATATAACTCTTGCATGCGAGCAATGGCCTGCTCTTGTGGAAGTGAGGCAATCTCACCGAGTGGAATACGTGGATCTTCATGGCGAGTCCAGAGGCCTTCTAGGTTGAGAACGCCAACGCCGCCCAATTTTCCGATTGCAATTGCCGTTTCAGGAGAGACCACCGAGTCCATCGGCGCCGCCAACATCGGTAAGTCAAACTTGTATGCATCGATCTGCCATTGAATAGAAACTTCTTCCGGATCGCGGGTACGACGGCTGGGAACGATCGCTATATCGTCAAATGAGTAACCGATACGGGCGCGCTTGCCAGGGCCGATTTCTATTTCATTCATTGCGGTTCCTCAGTGCTTTCCACGGCTTACTTCCCACCGCGATAGTTGGGCGCATCTGCTACGTCGAAGATGTCGTGAGGGTGGCTCTCTTGCAAGCCGGCAGCGGTAATTTGGATCAACTGGCCCTTGCTCTTGAGCTCTGCAATATTTGCCGCACCGGCATATCCCATTCCCGAACGGAGACCCCCGACGAGTTGGTGGACGACTGCGGCAACCGGTCCGCTGTATTTAACCTTGCCCTCGATACCTTCGGGTACCAATTTATCTTCGGCAAGTACATCATCTTGCATATAACGATCTTTAGAATATGACTTCTGTTCGCCGCGAGATTGCATTGCACCGAGCGAGCCCATTCCGCGATAACCCTTGTATTTCTTCCCATTAATTTCGATGAGATCGGCAGGAGATTCATCGCACCCAGCGAGGAGGGATCCGAGCATCACGGTATCTGCTCCAGCAACGATTGCTTTAGCAATGTCGCCAGAATGTTGTAATCCACCATCTGCGATTAATGGAATCCCTGCAGTTACGCAAGCCTTGTGCGCTTCCATGATTGCGGTGAGCTGCGGAACTCCGACGCCTGCGACTACACGTGTCGTGCAGATCGACCCGGGGCCAACACCTACTTTTACTGCGTCAACGCCGGCATTAATGAGAGCTTGAGCACCGGCACGAGTGGCAACATTTCCGCCGATGATATCTACGTGAGGAAAATCCTTCTTGATGCGCGCAACGGCATCCAAGACTCCGCGGTGATGGCCATGCGCTGTATCCACGACAATGACATCTACGCCGGCCTCGATGAGTGCCACGGCGCGGGCATACCCATCTTCTCCAACACCTACTGCCGCTCCAACAATTCCATGAGCCTTTGCCAACATCACCTGCTTCACCTGATCTGCTATCGCCAAATTACGATGCAAGATCCCGATTCCCCCAGCTTTAGCCATGGCAATTGCCATTGCTGACTCGGTCACGGTATCCATGGCAGAGGAGATCACGGGAATAGAAAGTGAGATATTGCGCGTCAAACGCGTCTCGGTGTCGACCTCACTGGGGACAACTTCGGAGGCATCTGGCAGCAAGAGAACGTCGTCATAGGTCAGACCCAAAAGGATGACTTTTTCGCGGGCCTGTTCCATCATTGGGCCAGTCTAGGGGTTGGGATTGACTGCCCTTAAAGCAGGCGGCGCTTACAAACCGAGGGCCTGCGAAATCTCACGGCAGGCGGATGCCAGATCTTCGGCTCTATATGCCCCGTCGTATTCAATATCGCCCCACCCTGGGCCACCCAATATAACTCGCGGAGCTGGGCGAACAGAGGGCAGCGCCGCTAAAGTCTCACGGCAAGCGTCTTTTGGTACTTGCGCCCAGAGGAAAACGGCTGGTGGAGCGCAGCGAGTGACAACCTCAACGATCGCCTCACCGGGTGTATTGGCCCCAAGGAATTGGACGTCAATATTGTCGTCTGCGAGAGTTGCCGCGAGCGCTTCAATGGCGAGGGAGTGCGATTCGCCACCCACGCAGGCAATGAGGACAGGAACTTTATTTCGAGGTTGGGCAACACTTGTCCGCTCACTCAAGATGTTTTTAATGACATCGG
>CAIKID010000177.1 GCA_903827345.1 uncultured Actinomycetes bacterium
CAGGCGCATGCTGATTTCACCAATAAAGTTTGGAATGCCATTTCGGCAGATAACAATAAGGTGCAGTTGACCGTCTGCCCGATGCAGTATTCGGGCCGCGGAAATGAGCCATATCTTGTCGACTTAGGGCGTGAACTTAAATCGAGAATCAATCTCATGTGGACTGGCCGACAGATTTGCTCGGAGTACCTCGATGTATCTGATGCCGTCATCTTCGAAAGAAGTGCGTTGCGTCCAGCTCTCTACTGGGATAACTTCCCCGTCAACGATGGTTCACTCCAGAAGAGCCTCTTTATCGGTCCCTTGAGAGGGCGCGAGAAGGGTCTTCAGAAATATTCAGCTGGGTTGTTATCAAATCCCATGCTGCAATTTGAGGCATCGCTGTTACCTCTGGCAACGATTGGCGATTATCTCTGGAATACCGAGCGTTATGACGCCGAGATTTCCTGGGAGAAGAACCTTATTAAGTTGTATCCATCCGATAGTGCCCGCGGATCTTTAAGAGCTATGTATCGCACCTCGATGGGCTCATGCGTTGGGGGAGACCCGGCTCCTGATCTCCGCCAAGTCTTTCGCGCTGGAGTTACTGCGTGGCGTGCTGGCGATACGACCCTAGCCGCGGAGGTATTTCGCGCAGAAGGGGAGTCCATAAAGAACCATTACAAAGTGCTGACATCGCCCGATTTCATCTACCCAGAACTCGCGCAAGAGATCTCCGAATGGCTGGAGAAGTATCTCTTAGGGGGAGAAACGCTTCAAGGACTAGCTGATTTCTTGCTCACCTGCTCATTTGATGCTGAAAACAAATCCATAGTTGGTCCAACGGATTCTGAGGAGACGCTTCGCGGATTGATTCAACGTCTCAATGAATCCCAGAAGCACCTCTTTGGCGATCAAATTGAAGGACCGCTCAACGAATTGGCAGCTGAGCTAAAGAGTCATAAGTAAGTGCTCACCGTGTCTAACCAAAGTTTTGCCATAAGGGCATGGCCCGCGGCAGTCGGATGGATGCCATCTTCCGCTAGTTCTGCCATCGAAGATTGCGCGCTGCGCTTGGTGAATTCACTATCAAATGGAACCAAATGCGCGCCAAATTCTTTTGCTAATCTATGGACGACATCGATCTTGGGATCCAAATCCTCTCTCCAGAGATTCATCTCCTCGCGCACAGGCAACAGAAATGGCTCGCAGAGGACAAACTTTGAATTACATTCCGCGCGTGTGATCGTCAGCAGAGAACGGTATCGATTTTCGAAGTCAATCACCTCGGTCACATCGTTGTCGTCATATCTACGCCAGGTGTCATTTACGCCAATTGCGATCGAGAGAATGTCAGGCTTGTTCTCGAGGACATCTTCGTTCCAGCGCTTTTCGAGGTCAACCAAACGGTGCCCGCTGGTTCCTACATTGATGACATTTGCATTGATCTCATCTGAGGAGGCTATGAGAGAAACATAACCATTACCGTATGGTGGAATCGTCAATCGATCACAATCGGTGACGCTATCTCCAATAAATACGATGGTCTTCATGGTTCTCCAGATTCAAGGTAATGGAACTAATTATTTAGCAGGTGGCTAAAACTACTACACGTCGGGAGCTTTTGATGGATTCTTTTGGATCAATAATGGAGATGGAGATTGCATCTACTCCAGATGTCTTTCGCAATATTCTCGCAGCGAAGGAGCAATTCGATAGCGTAAAAAACTTACTCACCGAGAAGAAGATTAGATCTGTACTTATACTTGCACGAGGAACTTCAGATAACGCCGCGCATTTCCTTAAATATTTGATTGAAGTGAAGCTGGGTTTGCCCTGCGGATTAACATCCCCATCTGCTGTAACGATTTACAAATCAGAGTTGCACTACGAAGGCACTCTTGTTATTGCTATCAGCCAGAGCGGTCAATCTCCAGATCTAGTTGCCTTCGCGCAAGCAGCGAAGCAATCCGGTGGATATGTCATTGCGATGACCAATGATGAATCCTCTCCTCTTGCTCAGTTGGCCCATCACCACCTCTCGCTGCTAGCAGGCCCGGAACTTGCGGTCGCAGCGACGAAGAGTTATTCAGCGCAATTATTGGTTTCCTACTTGTTGGTCTCCGGTTGGGCCGGTACCCGGGTCATAGGTCAAGAGATAGTTGACCAAGCAGAAGCGCTGGTTGCAAATACGCAGATCAACTCTGCGGCAGTTGCTGCTAGCTCCCGGGAGAGCGAAATGGTCTTCCTGGGGCGTGGCTTCTCCTATGGCAATGCCCGAGAGGCAGCGCTGAAGGTGCAGGAGACATCGAAACTCTCTGTCCAAGGTCTCTCCACTGCCGACTACCTACACGGTCCAATTTCGGCCCTTAGGGAATCCACCCAGCTCTTTATCGTGGCACCGCATCACATGCCCGCGAATTCCATCTCTGAAGCCCTGGTAAAGATTAGAAAGAACGTTGATCACATTACCTGGATTGGCGCAGGCGGAACCAGTGTCGGAGCAGATATTCGTATTGGCGGGTCGCGTTGCAATGACGAAATTACCTCATCGATTGTCGATGCAATCTCCCTACAGGGATTCGCCCTCGAGTTCGCCAAGAAGTTTGGCTTTAACCCTGACTCTCCGGAGGGACTTTCAAAGGTAACTATGACCCTTTGAGCGGATGACGGGAATCGAACCCGCACTGTCAGCTTGGGAAGCTGACGTGATACCACTTCACTACATCCGCA
>CAIKID010000178.1 GCA_903827345.1 uncultured Actinomycetes bacterium
CTCTTTGCTAGTGTTTGACTCGGTCAAGAGCATCGACATATAGCCCCGGCTCGTCGATCAGCAACCCTCCTCCGCGGTGGGGTGCTCCGGGTGAGGACCAGGCCGGAAAGTCTGGCAAGCGCGGGCATAATGCCCCGTATTTAGCAGAGCCCAACTCTGCCCGAAAGGTGCTACATATGAAGAAGAAATTAGGTATCGCAGTAACCGTCGCTGCACTCGTCGGATCCATATCACTCGGATTCACGGCGACTGCTTCTAACGCAGCGACCCCATCACTTCCCACCCTGACCAAGGGATTTTTAACAATCGGAACCGATGATCCTGCCTACACACCATGGTTTGATAGCAATAAGCCGGCAAATGGCAAAGGTTTTGAGTCAGCCGTGGCTTTCGCGGTAGCAAAGCAACTGGGCTACCCAGCATCAAAGGTGAAATGGGTAAAGGCGCCATTCAATACCGTTATTCAACCTGGCAAGAAGAAATTTGATTTTGATATCAATGAAGTTTCAATTACTCCAGAGCGTGCAAAGGCGGTTGATTTCTCAACCGGCTACTACGACGTTGCCCAAGCGTTGGTCACGACTAGCAAGTCGAAGATTGCAAAGGCTAAGAGCATCGCAGATTTGGCTAATGCCAAACTCGGCGCATCTGTCGGAAGTACCTCCTACGCAACAATCACCGGTGTCATCAAGCCAAAAGCCAAGCCTGCTGTCTTTGATACCAACGACATTGCAACACAAGCTCTCATCAATGGTCAGATCGATGGACTTGTGCTCGACTTGCCAACTGCTTTCTATATTGCAGCAGCTTCACTTAAGGATGGCCTGATCGTCGGTCAATTCGCTCCTAAGGCAGGCAGTGACCAATTCGGTCTGGTTCTCACCAAGGGAAGCGCTCTGACGAAGTCAGTTTCTGCTGCCGTTGACGCACTGCGGGCTAACGGAACACTGAAGGCACTTGCCGCTAAGTGGCTTTCAAATCCGGCAGGAGCACCTGTACTCAAGTAGTTTAATCCTCTACTTGTAAACGGAGACCCGATGACCTATCAACCTTCCCCGCTGCGCTTGCAGCGTGAAGCTGCTAGGCGTCGGGTTTCTCGTCAATCAACGCTCGTTGCACTGATAAGTACCGTCGCAATCGCCAGCGTTCTAGTGATTGTTGTAACTGGTGCGCCAGGATTCAAACTCGTCAGACAATCCTTCTTTAGTTGGCATTATGCGGTCTCTGCCTTCCCGCACGTCTTATCTGGCCTCTGGCTCAATTTGCGCGTCATGGTTATCGCTGAAATCTTTGTGCTTATTCTTGGATTATTAATTGCGTTAGCGCGAACCTCTCATTCACCCATTCTTTATCCAATACGGCTCCTGGCCACTATTTACACTGATATTTTTCGGGGATTGCCGTTGCTCCTCGTGTTGTTCCTCGTTGGCCTTGGAGTTCCCGGGTTACAGATCTCGTGGATCACTAACTCGGCCGTAGTACTTGGCACGACATCATTGGTTCTAACTTATTCTGCTTACGTTGCCGAAGTCATTAGGGCCGGTATCGAAGCAGTAAATCCTGCTCAACGTATGGCGGGGCGCGCACTGGGATTAACCCAATCCCAAACCCAGCGCTACGTAATACTTCCCCAAGCGCTGCGCAAGGTGGCTCCCCCGCTTCTGAATGATTTGGTCTCTCTGCAGAAAGACTCTGGTTTGATCTCGGTCCTAGGTGCCATTGATGCCATTAGATCTGCAGGGATTGAAACAGCGCAATCTTTTAACTTTACCCCTTACGTAGTTGCAGGTGCACTCTTCGTTGCCCTCACAATTCCACTTACGCGCTTTACTGATTGGCTCACCCGTAAACAAGACCGAGCTCGCGTGCAGCAAGGTCAGTGGTAGCCATGACGAAATCAATGCTCGAAGTCAAAAACCTGCGCAAGAGTTACGGCCGAGATCTCGTTCTTCACGATATCTCGGTGGCGCTAGCCGAGCACGAAGTAAAGGTATTAGTAGGTGCCAGCGGCTCTGGAAAATCTACTTTGTTGCGCGCGATCAACCTGCTTGAAGGAATCGATGATGGGCAAATTCTCTTGGATGGACAAGACATTACGGCAGTCAAAGTAAATCCAGATGAGATTCGTTCTCAAATAGGGTCAGTTTTCCAATCCTTTAACTTATTCCCACATCTCAACGTATTGCAGAACATCACACTGGCGCCGCGCAAAGTTCACGGCGTAGCGAAGGAAGAGGCGGAAGCCAACGCGATGCAGATGCTCGAGCGCTTTGGTTTAGCCGATAAAGCTAAGCAATACCCCGATCTTTTGAGCGGTGGGCAGCAGCAGCGCGTTGCAATCTTGCGCGCGGTTATTACGAAACCAAAGGTCTTGTTGCTAGACGAAGTGACAAGCGCGCTCGATCCGATTTTGATCGCCGAAGTTCTGGCGCTGATTTCAGAACTTAAAGGCGAAGGTATGACGATGATGATCGCCACCCACGAGATGGGCTTTGCCAAGCGCGTGGCTGACCAAGTTTTATTTCTTCATCAGGGTCAGATCATCGAAGCAGGTTCGGCGAAAGAAATTCTGGAAGATCCCAAGACTACGGAGTTGCAGAATTTTCTCAGTGCGCTTCGAGAAGCTGGCAGACTTTAAGCTCAGACCTTAAGGCTTTCGAACTGCCCGCTCGCTGAGTGACTTGAGGGCGCGTAGGCCATCGGAAGGCCAAATGGCAACAGTTGTAATACTGCACGGCAAGATATCAACGTGATACATGCTTTCGAGCGAGGCTCTCATCGCATAGGCGGCAATCGCGCGAATCACAATGTTGTGAGTGACGACGCAGATCTTCTTACCCGGATAGCGTTCAACTAAGTCATCGATGCCAGCTTCGACGCGTGAATACACTTCGGCGTAAGACTCTCCACCTCCGGCACGGTGCGAAGGAGAAGTCACCCATCCTTCCCAGTCATCTGGATATTTCTCTTGCACTTCCGAAGGGATGAGACCTTCCCATGTTCCGAAATCAATTTCGACCCACAGGTCGTCAAAAATTGGTTCCAACCCACTGGTATCGGAAACCTCTTTAGCGGTCATCATGGTGCGCATCAGCGGTGAAGCAATTAAGACGTCAGGTTTACGGGCAGCAATCTCTTTTGCAACATCTTGCGCCTGGGCAATTCCGGTTTCTGTGAGCGGTGGATCCATCGGACCGGTACCCGAGAATCTGCGTGTTGGAGTCAACACGGTCTCGCCATGGCGAACAAACCAGATCGTTGTAGGAATTTCGGTTGAAACCAAGCGTTCGGTCAAGTAATTCAAGATGGGCTTTGAAGCAGCCCCTACTTCGCCATCTAACGCCTTATTAGCAAGGCGGTCTGCATGAAAATTTTCTTCGCGCGGGATCCATTGAAATGTAATCAGCCCCATTGGGTGAATCGAGCGAGCTTCTTTAGCAAGTTCACGCATCGCCGGATGCTTAACCTGCCAGCGACCAGACATCTGTTCGACGACTAGTTTGGAATCCATCTTGACGTGAATAGTCGCGAGGGGGTCGAGTTCGTGAGCTTTTCTCAAGCCAGCAATCAAGCCCGAATATTCGGCAACGTTATTGGAGGCAATACCGAGCGTGTCATAAAGTTCGGCTAACAACATCCCATTTTCTGAGACTGTTGCGCCGTACGCGGCCGGACCTGGATTGCCGCGCGAACCACCATCTGCGGTTACAACAAAATCGCGGGCCATTTAAATTCTTACCAAGATTCGGCGACATTCCTCGCAGCGAATAACTTCATCGGCCTCTAAGCCCTTGATCCGCTCAATTTCGATAGCGTTGATAGAAAGGTGGCAACCATCGCACTTATTTCCAATCAAGAGTGCGGCACCCACTCCGAATGCAGAGTTACGAACCTTGTCGTAAAGAGCTACAAGCGCGGAATCAATTTGAGGGGCAACAGCAGCCCTTGATGCCGCTAACTCAGCCAGACTCTTGTCAATATCGGCCTTGGCATTTTCAAATCGAATATTGAGTTCGAGTTCTAACTTCTTTAGCCCAACCTGGTCATTTAATAATTCATCAACTCGAGCCTTGACGCCATCGTGCTTCATCAAAATTTCTAACTCGCCATCTTCCAAATCACTCTTGCGCTTGGCTAACGTGACAAGTTCGTGCTGCAATTGCTCAAGGTCCTTAGGAGTTCCTGTGCCAGAATTAAGGCGTCCCTCATCCTTCTTCATCCGATCGTCGACTTGCTCGACATCCATTTCGCTGCGGCGAAGTTCGATAGCCACATCGGCCAATTCAGTTTCAACAACGGTGAGTTCGACCGCGGTATTTTCTAGGCGGGTGTGAATTGCGGCAATCTGCTCAATCTCAGGAAGCCCGGCGAGTTTGACCTGGGCCTGGGTGATCTGTGAATCTATTAACTGCAGTTCGATAAGAAGATTTTGGTCCTCAGGGGTTGCCTTCACCAAAGCTCCTATCGTCGTGCCATATGTATATTGAGTTACCGTACTTTAACCAATAAAGGGCGCGCCTATCAATTTGCTATGGAATCATTGCGCCATGAACCACATCCGTGAGGCAGTAGAGGCCGACCAAGCCGTTGTCGTCGCGCTTTGGCAAGAATGCGGATTGGTGCGGCCACGGAACGATCCCATAAGGGGATTCGACGTAGCGCTGCAAAATTCCACATCCACCGTATTGGTGCTCCAGAATGAAGTGCAGATCATCGGGGCGATAATTGTCGGTTTCGATGGATATCGCGGATGGTTTTACCATCTGGGAGTAAAACCAGATTATCAAAACGCTGGAAATGGTCGCTTGCTGATAACCGCTGCTGAAGATTGGCTGCGAGCCCGAGGTGCCCCTAAAGCAAATCTTATGGTGCTAAATACGAATTCCAAGGTAATTGGATTTTACGAGAAACTTGGCTACACAGTCCAAGAAACAACGGTTATGGGTAAACGTCTATGAAGGGTTTGTGATGTCTGAATACCTAGATATGACTCAAGATGAGCAGATTGCTCTTCTCGATGAATTCGCTCGAGATGTCCTTGTGCAATATGGACTCACCGCTAAGAACTTAGAGTGCGTCAATCATGCTTTCAACACCACCTTTAAATTGACAACCCCAGATGACAAGATTTATGCAATGCGGATTAGTACTAATTCCCGTAAGTGGCCAGAACACATTTGGGCTGAATCCCAATGGCTCTTAGAACTAGCCCGCGAAGGCAGTATCACCGCCCCTGTGCCAATTCTTAATTTGCAGGGTGAGCCATTCTCAAATCATTATTTCTTCTACCAAGGCGGCAACCTAGATACAGTCATTTATCCCTGGCTCGAGGGAGAGGTCGTCGACGAGAATCCAACAGAAGAACAGCTCTTTGAACTAGGCAAAGCCATGGCTACCATGCATCGGTTAAGTAAAGATTGGAAACCGGAAGGCTATGCAAACTTCCTCGCCATTGATAAACCGCTCATGGTCAAAACGAATACTCTCTTTACTATTGCCGAAGACCATATAGACCCCGAAATCTTTAAATTGCTCGTAGAGGTTAACCAGCGCGCCGAGAATCTTTTTGAGTCACTCCGAGAGCGCTCCGAACCGCAACTCATCCATGCCGATCTGCACTTCGGAAATATCATATGGCACGAAAACAAGATGTCGATTCTTGATTTTGATGATGCCGGGATAGGTTTCCCATTGCAAGATCTCGCTATCTCAATTTTCTACCAGCGCGAGAATCGCGAATCCGAGAAACACCTTATTGCGGGATATGAATCGATCGCCCCTTTCCCAGCGTATGAACCATGGGAGTTAGAACTTCTCATCGCCTCGCGTTCATTAGCGCTGCTCAATTACCTCTTCGAAACAACCACGGCCGATGATCTTGAGATGATCCCAGGGTATGTCGAGAAGACCGGAAGGCGTTTGAAGCACTATCTCGAGACTGGTCAGTTCGCGCTACTGGAGTAGCTTTAATAATCCCACACCGGCTCTTTAGCTTCATATACCTGGCCATTCTCAGGGAAGATGAGGTAGCGATCGAAACCTCGCGTAAACCAGCGATCATGGGTCACCGCTAATACAGTCCCTTGATATTCACCGAGGCCGCGTTCCAACGCTTCGGCAGAGGCAA
>CAIKID010000179.1 GCA_903827345.1 uncultured Actinomycetes bacterium
CGCACCTCTTGGTCGGATGTAAAGTCTTTCTTAGTCAGCGCTATATCAGTCACTTAACACCGCCATCGTTGCTTCAATAATTTCCGTAGTGGAAAAGGGAAGTCCACGAACTTTGTTGTAACCGGTAATGTCCTTCAAGAATTCCGAACGTAACAGCATTGCTAGTTGGCCGAGGTTCATCTCTGGAACGATAACGCGATCGTACTTAGCCAACACATCTCCTAAGTTCTTGGGGAATGGATTGATGTATTTAAGATGAGCCTGAGCCACGCTTTGACCATTTTCACGGAGCGCTTCAACGGCAGCAGCGATTGGTCCAAATGTTGAACCCCAACCCAGCAGCAATACCTTTGCATCGCCCGTCACATCGTCTACCTGCAAATCTGGTACTTGGACCCCGGCTACCTTTGCCGCGCGAGTGCGCACCATGAAATCATGATTAGTAGGGTCATAGGAGATTGCACCAGTTTGATCAGCTTTTTCAACTCCACCGATTCGATGTTCTATTCCTTTGGTGCCCGGGATCGCCCACGGCCGGGCGAGAGTCTTTGGATCGCGGCTGTAAGGCATGAAATTCTCTTCCGTATGCGCAAATTCAACGTGTAAATCTGGCAGCTCGGCTTCGCTCGGAATACGCCAAGGCTCTGAACCGTTTGCTATGTATCCATCAGAGAGAATAAATACTGGGACGCGATAGGTGGTGGCAATCCGTACCGCTTCCATCGCCATGTTGAAGCAATCATTAGGAGTTGCGGGAGCGATAACAACAACAGGTGATTCACCATTGCGGCCGTACATCGCTTGTAGCAAATCAGCTTGCTCTGTCTTAGTTGGTAGGCCGGTGGAAGGTCCACCACGCTGCACATCAATGACAATCAGTGGTAACTCCAACATCACGCCCAGACCAATCATCTCCGCTTTAAGTGCCAAGCCGGGACCGGATGTGGATGTAACACCAATTGCTCCGCCATAGGCAGCCCCCAGAGCTGAACCGACAGCCGCAATCTCATCTTCTGCTTGGAAGGTAATGACCCCAAATTTTTTGTGTTTGGAAAGTTCGTGCAAGATATCGGAAGCCGGTGTTATTGGATACGAACCTAAGAAGAGTTGGAGGCCGCTCTGCTTTGCGGCAGCGATGAGTCCATAAGAGAGCGCGGTATTGCCACTGATATTGCGATATTTACCAGCTGGCATCTTTGCTGGTGCGATCTGATAAGAGACTGAAAATTCTTCTGTTGTCTCTCCGAAATTCCAACCAGCTTTGAAGGCGAGCAGATTGGCCTCGAGCAGATCGGGTTTCTTAGCAAATTTACCCGTTAGGAATTTTTCCGTCGTCTCTGTTGGGCGGCTATACATCCAAGTGAGGAGACCTAGTGCAAACATGTTCTTCGAACGTTCGGCATCCTTACGCGACAAATTCAACGAAGAGAGGGTAGCCACCGTCAATGAGGTTAAAGCGATCGGATGAACCTTGTACCCATCGAGCGAGCCATCTTCCAGAGGGTTGGTTTCATATCCAACTTTTGTGAGGTTTCGCGGAACGAATTCGTCGGCATCAACAATAATCGTTGCACCTTTGGCGAGATCTTTGATATTTGCCTTCAGCGCAGCGGGATTCATGGCGACTA